>CAVHZK010000163.1:0-3668 GCA_963640215.1 bacterium
CTCGTAACGTATGCAAGACTCTCGCCATAGCTCTCCCTGCTCTCTATATAGCAGGATATAAGCTTATCTGCCCAATCCGGCGTCAGCACCATCACATCATCGTCCAATTTGATGATATAGTCATATTTCTCGAAGCGCTTACTGTTAAACAGAGTCCTCAGTGAATGAAAGGGCGACCCCGGCTTAATCTCATCGACCACATGTATCGTATCCGGGAACAGGTATCCGTATCTCTTGGCTACCGCATAGGTGCGCTCGCAGTCGTAGCTGCCTCGACCGTTTTGCAAAATGTATATATCTATACCTGCAGCTGTGCTGAACTTGGCGTGTGAGGCCAAGGCAAGCTCGAGGCTCTCATAATCCGCATACGCCAATATAACTATCGCTGTCCTGCTTTTGAAATTGTCCAAGCTATCCTTATCTGTCATGCCTCAGCCCTCTATATATGCCACGCCGCATTCCTTTATCTTGAGTCCGCCGTCTGCCTGCATGTGCTTAAAATATATTCCGTACAATATCTCTGCCATGTAACCCAGAGTACGTCTGCCGTTTGTACTGTATAGCGACGTGTCCGTGAGCTTATCCGCCTCAAAGAGTATATCAAACATCCAATGGCAATAATCGATTATCACCTCGGGTCTTGAGATAAATATCTGATACATTCTCTTCTCGGGGCTATTGAGATATGCTTCTGTAAATGCACCAAGCTCCGGGTGCATACGCTTAATTACGCTCTCGAGCAATATCAGGTCATCCACATGTGCTCCCGGTATCTTCTTAACCCAATCCTCGTAGGGTGAGCTTATGCCGAGCGGCTCTAAATCAGATGAATAAGGCAGGATAATATCGTAGTCCTCAAGTATATCCGTTATTGCCTCATCCGTCAGACCTATCTCACGGCAGTGTTCATCGCCTATATGCTTAAAATGCACGCATCTGTATGCTCTCTTCTCAAGGTCATCCTTGTGCTCATCGTAGAGACCGTTAAGTATGAGCTGACGCCTGTACTGAAACAGCCCTACATACTTATAGCTTGCAAGGTCTAAATTCCTGTACATCCAGTACAGCACGCTGCACTCGCTGAACTCATTATTGCGTGAGGATATATTATCTCCGGTATCATCTCCAAGTAAATTGTGCCAGAAATCAGGCATAGACGCATTGGAAATGTCTCCTGCCTCTGCCCCGGCGCGTGCTCTGCCTGCCTGTATGGGTACTATGAAATCCCCCTTGAGCAAGCTGAACGGTCTGTGATATGCCGTAAAAATATATCCCTGTCCCTTAGTTAAAATGTCTGTGTGTCCCATGATTCCAAAAGTGTTGACGAATGACAACGTAGTCTGCGTGCTTGCACGCAAGAATGCTTTTGTATTTGAGGATTGCGAGAGCGCTTCAAGCGCGTAGCAATCCGTGACTTTTAGAGTATGCGTCGCCTGCTAACCCGCAGGCATGATGATTTACACTGCGAACCCGCAGGCATGTGTTCCTGCCTACCTCAGCACCAAGCCCCTCAGCCATCTCCTGCGGCGGCTTCCGGCAGGAAATAGCCTGTTAAGCTTACGCATATCGACCTTCAGCTTAAAGCCTCCGAGTCTAAACTCCCGATACTCAGTCTCACTTAGCGGTGCGTCAGGGTCAGTGTTGTAGAACTTGATATACCTTAGCTCCGCACACTTTGCGCCGTGACTGTATTGGTAGGTATAATATATGCCGAACAGTCTCTCTGCTATATATCCCATGAGCCGCGGCTCTCTTTGTTCCTTGCCGAGCAACCCATCAAGCTCAAACAATATCCCAAACAGCCAGTCCATATATGATAGGAACACCTCACGCCGCATGATGTACATATTCATGTAATATATGTCTCTTGAGGACATATAGCGGTAAGCGGCCTCTGTATACTCCGGATGGTGCGACCTGATAAGCTCTATTGCCTTATCCAGAGCGGCAGCATCATGGTATCTTGCGAACTGCTCATATACGGAGGTATTGATATGCTCCCTGCATACCGTGAGTATATCATATCCGTGTATGACTGTCTGTATATGTGCCGTATCTATCTTATATGCCGAGAGATCATCCCAGCTGTTATCAAGCTCTATATAGGGAGTAAGCTTGACTCCCAGACTGCCGTCCGAGTGCAGCTCACATACCCTGTCAAAGGCAAGGAAGCGTCTGTAGTGAAAGAAGCCGTAATACTCGCAGTCTGCATGCTTCCATGCCCAGTACTGCGCCGTAAGCTCGCAATAATCAGGATTAAGCGAGGATATGTTCTCGCCCTCATTATCATCCTGCATACCCTCTATGGGCTGTGCGTGAAGCTCTGCACCGACTCTTACCGGATAGAATATCGCCTCGTCTGGTATGTAGCAGGGCTTATGACACGCTATAAATATGCAATCAGCAGGTACTGCTCTCATCCTTACTCCGATCCGCGTCCTGTAAATACTATCATCACGGTCTTCAGCAATATCTCTATGTCAAGGCGCAGGCTCCAGTTGTCTATATACTCACAGTCGAGTCTCACCACATCCTCGAAATCCTTTATCTCAGAGCGTCCGCTCACCTGCCACATGCCTGTTATGCCGGGCTTGCGTGAGAGGCGTCTCTTCTGATAATCGGCATATTGCTTAAACTCCTCTACCGTAGGAGGTCTCGTGCCGACCAAGGACATGTCACCTTTCAGCACATTGAAAAACTGCGGAAACTCATCCAGCGAGGTCTTGCGTATGAACCTGCCGACCTTAGTGATGCGCGGATCGTCCTTCATCTTGAACATCGGCCCGCTCATCTCATTTTCCTGCATGAGAGCCTCCTTACGAGCCTCTGCATCTGTATACATGGAGCGAAACTTGTATATCTTGAACAGGCGTCCGTTCTTGCCGACTCTCTCCTGCGCAAACAATACCGGCCCTGGCGAATCAAGCTTGATTATCGGTCCGAGCACTATATACAGAAATGCCGCTATGACAGAACCGACTACGCCTCCTGCCATATCCATGAGCCGCTTGATGAAGAGATAGCGCAGCTTGTACTGCGGCGGCTCGTAGCTAAGCATAGGCACCTTGTCCATAAAGAGGCTTAGATCCTTAACTATATGCGGATAATATGTCGCATCTGCTGCCTTTACTGCAGCATTTAGTCCAGATGCCGTAGGCAGATTAAGGTGGACTGATATGCCCATCTTGACAAAGGCCTGCACAGCACTCACCACGTCTTGGTCTCTTATGTCATTGGCAAAGAAAAACACCTCATCCACGGCGTGCTGACGCACCCAAGAGATAAGGCCGTGCTTTCCGGCAACGACAGGTACGTGATCTATCTCCTCAGATTGTGGATGCGAAGTGTCCCCTGATGCATTTGCAGCCTCGTCATTCTGCCTTGCTGCAGCTACTCCTGCCTCATCCTTAGCAGCTGACATCGCCTCAGCTTTAGCCTCTGTCTCTGCACCAGCCTCTGCCTCAACTGAGCCGTCAACTATGCCAAAGGGCTCCAGCAGGGCTATCGCGCTGACCTTGCGTGACCAGTCGCTCTTGATGAGCTTGCTTGCTTTGGCCGCAAGCTCCCTGTCCGCGACTAATAGCACCAGAGATGCATTGTGCGACTTATAGTAGGTATCGGTAAAATATTTCTGCACCAAGCCGTATACTACCGTAAGTATCACGAAA
>CAVHZK010000164.1:0-5774 GCA_963640215.1 bacterium
GTAGCAATGAGGAAGAAACTGGAGCTTGCTCAAGTTTCTGACGAATGCCGCGTCACGAGTGAAACAAAGTGGAACTCGTTTTGTAGGATTGCGAGAGCGCGCCAGCGCGTAGCAATCCGTGACTTTTAGAGTATGTAGCCCTTACGCACCACCGGCTGTGCCATAGAAATGCGGCTGCGGCGTAAGGCATGAGGTAAAGCAGTAACAGGCAAATTGTGTATTTGTTTGAATTGTACATAGAAGGCACCCCCGAACTGATTGCCAGTTCGGGGGTGCCCGTGTATTTACAATGTTACAATCTTGATAACTATCTTGCTCCCTGTGCCAAGAAATCCTGTATCGGATAGTTGATGATACCGCCCTTGTTAATCTTGGTCTCTGGGTCGGTGGACAGCACCATCTTGAAATAATTATCCCTTATGCGCACGAGCGGCGAGAACTTGTGCTTGACTGTCTCCTTGTCCTCGATGGTCTCGCAGCAATTGAGATAGGTTCTGTCGCTGCCCTTCACCGCCATGAAGTCTATCTGCGCTTGATTATTCTTGCCTACATAGAGCTTGAAGCCTCTCGTAAGCAGCTCGAGGCAGAGCGCACTCTCCAGAGCCGACTCCGTATCCGCCCCCTCATCTCCCATCACAGCATTACGCATGGACATGTCGCATATATAGTATTTTTCCTGTGTCTCTAATTCACGATCCGCCTTGATATCATAACGCGGCACCTTCTGCAGGAGAAAGGCTCCCGTGAGCGCGTCAAGGAAGGAATATACCGTATCCACCGATATAGTGATGCCCTGCGCCTTGACATAATCTCTGAGTCCCTTGGGTGAAAAGGTCTCGCCTATATGACTCAATATATATTCCATTATCTTATCCAGATGTGATATATCTCTCAGCCTATTGCATTGCACGACATCCTTAAGCAAGACAGTATTGTAGAGGTTCCTGAGATAATCGTCTCGCGCTGTATCGCCATCTACAGAGTAGACTCCCGGCATGCCGCCGTGCCTTAGATAATCCTCGAACAAAGTCCTCATGTCGACCTTGGTCTGGGACTGTGCCTCGGAGGCCAAACCTTCGTCTGTGTCCGCATACTGGTCTGAGCTTGCCTGCATCTGTGCTGTCTCAGTCTGTGCTGTTGTCTCTCCTCGCGCCGCAGTCTGTGTCATTGCTTCTTCGTCAATTTCTTCTGACACGCGTTGACCTGTTTCTTCCGCCCTAAGCTCAAGATATTCTGAAAATGTCAGCGGATATACTTCTATCTTGACATATCTGTAATTAAGTGTCTTGGCAAAATCATTCTTGAAGATGCTGTTATTGGAGGCGGATATGTAGATGTCGCAGTCAAAGAGATTAAGTATCTCCGCTATCACATTTTCCCAGCCATCAACGCATTGCAGCTCGTCAAGGAAGATATAGCAATGCTCTCCGTCGACGCTGTCTATAAAGCTTGCCAGCATCGATCTTAAGTCCGCCGCCTTGGTGAAATAAGCGTACACCACGCCCTCGAAGTTGATATAGAATATGCGCTCCTCCGGTACGCCATTGGCCTTTAGCTCGTCTATGAACTGCCTGATAATGGTGGTCTTGCCGGAGCGTCTCACACCGGTGATAATCTTAACTGCATTTCTGTCAACATACATCTCCAGCTTGTCAAGGTAAAGTCTCCTGATCATGTTGTCCTCCCTTAAAATTTAAGCCTACACAACTCCCGCGCAAGTTTAGCAATCGGCAGACCCATCACCGAATAGAAATCCCCGTTGATGCGCTCGACTATCAGCGCGCCGCCCTGCTGTATGCCGTAGGCTCCCGCCTTGTCCATGGGCTCTCCGCTCGCAATATAGGCTCGTATCTCGTCGTCGCTAAGCTCGTAAAATGTGACCTCTGAGACCGAGGAAAATGAGAGCTGCTGCCATGCGGTGCTGTTGCTCGACCTCACAGTAACTCCTGTTATGACGTGATGCGTCCTGCCGCTTAAGCTCCTAAGCATCCTGAAGGCATCTGCCTCATCGTGGGGCTTACCGAATATAACACCGTCAAGGACGACTATCGTGTCGGCACCGACAACCAAGACATCCTCGCCCTCATGCAGCCTGCATACAGCTCCGGCTTTTAGCCCCGACAGATACTCCGGCACAGCCTCAACAGGCATACCCTCCGGCACTGTCTCATCCGCCTCAGATACCTCCACGCCAAATGGAAGCCCAAGCTTAGCAATAAGCTCTCTGCGTCTTGGCGAGCCCGATGCCAATATGTATTTTTTATTTTTGGAAAATCTATAATCCATAGCTGATATCCGTAAAATGTAGCATTAGTGCCCTGCCATAATGTCAAACCCAAAATCAGACAGCAGTTACAGTTTCTGCGAGATAAAGGGCTTGTTCAATTCCTCGGTAATGGGCAATATTTGAAGCTGAATGGGAACGAGTAGATACCGCAGCTTACAGTATGTGCTGCACTATCTGCATCGGGTTATCGGCGATGGCGTCTGCCTCTGCCTGCTCTAACTCGCCTTCATCGGCATAGCCGTAGCGAACGCCGATGGACTGTATGCCGACCTTGTGTGACGCATTTATATCCCAATGTCTGTCACCGATCATAACGGTGCGTTCTAAGTCCCTTATGTCATTTTCCGAGAGGACGTAGCGTATAACATCTTCCTTGGTCGAGCGGGGCGCCGTAACATGAGGATCCGCATAGTAGCTGTCCTGCTCGCTCTCCGACATTGATCCTGCGATAAAGCAGAAATAATCAGCCAGTCCGAAGTGCTCTATGACCTTTATCGCCATAGGCTCGGGCTTGGAGGTTGCTATCATCAGCTTCTTGTCGTGCGCGGTCAGGACCTTGAGCATATCCTCGACTCCCTCGTATACTCTGTTCTCGAAGCAGCCCTTGGTGTCATAGTATTCTCTGAAATATCCAAGTGCCTCTATAGCCTGCTTGCCTTCTATATTATAGAAATGCTCAAGCGACCATATTACCGGTGGACCTATAAGCTTCCTGAAGTCCTTAGGTCTAGGTGTAATGCCATACTTAGACAGACAATATATCATGGCATTCTTGATGCCTTCGAATGAATCTGTCAGTGTTCCGTCCAAATCAAATAAAATGTATTTCTTATCCATAATAAACCCGCTTGCCGCTGCATTCACACGATATCTGCGTGCCTGTCCCATTACAGCTGCTCCATCTCCTCTAACCACAGTGCCGAGCTTGTGTCGCTTGCCATACGCAGATCTCCGCGCGGTGAGAGGCAAACTGTACCGACCTTAGGTCCATCCGGCAGGCAGCTGCGCTTAAACTGCTGTGAGAAGAAACGACGGAAGAAATTCTTTTCCCATTTAATAATGGTCTCCCTGTCGTAGCTTGCTCCGAATGCAATCATCGCCAGACGCAATATGCGGCTCGGACTCGAATTATTCCTCATAAAATGATACAGGAAGAAGTCGTGCAGCTCGTAGGGACCTACAAGATCCTCCGTCCGCTGTGCTATGCTTCCGTCACTCTCCGGCGGCAATAGCTCCGGACTTACTGGCGTAGCCAGCACATCGTACAATATCGCCTTGACCCGGTCTGCTCCGCAGTAGTCTGCATAATAAGATACGAGATAGCGTACCAAGGTCTTGGGCACTCCCGCATTTACACCATACATCGACATGTGGTCGCCGTTATAGGTAGCCCAGCCGAGGGCGAGCTCCGACATATCTCCGGTACCCACTACCAGACCGCCTGCCTGATTGGCTATATCCATCAGGAGCATGGTGCGCATACGCGCCTGACTGTTCTCGTAGGTGGTGTCATGCACATTTTCATCATGCCCTATCTGCTTAAAATGCAGTCTAACAGCCTCGGATATGTTTATCTCTCTAAAGCTTATGCCAAGCTCCCTGATGAGCGACACGGCATTGTCATACGTCCTGTCAGTGGTGCCAAAGCCCGGCATGGTGACGCCTATGATGCCTGTGCGCGGTAGTCCTAACTTGTCGAAAGCACGCACCGTAACTATGAGTGCCAAGGTTGAATCCAGCCCGCCGGATATGCCTATGACAGCTGCCTCGGAATGTGTGTGCTTGAGACGTTTCATGAGGCCGTAGGTCTGTATATCCAATATCTCCTCGCAGCGTCGCTCTCTCTTCTCGCTGTCGGCAGGGACGAAAGGATGCGGATCTATATGCCGCGTAAGCTCTGTATCGCTTATGTCGAGGTCAAAATATTGATCCTCATATAAAAACGCTTTGTCCGAGTCGTCCTCGGTGGAGGGATAGGTGCTCATGTGCTCGCGTCTTGAATTGAGGAGCTTTAGGTCTATCTCTGTCGTGGTGATGCCGGTCGAGAAAAGCTCACTCTCTGCAAGTATTGTGCCTGCCTCAGCTATGATATTATGTCCTGCAAATACGACATCCTGTGTGGACTCTCCCCATGACGCATTGGCATAGATATAAGCTGTATATGTACGACCTGACTGTTCTGCCACAAGTCCTCTGCGGTAGCTGCTCTTGCCGGTAATCTCATTGCTCGCGGAGAGATTGGCTATAACTAAGGCTCCTGAGCGTGCAAGCTTGATGCTCGGCGGCTCCGGTACCCAGAGATCCTCGCATATCTCGACACCCACCTTGAGCATGGGCATACTATCGCAGTTAAACATAAGGCCTGCACCAAATGGCACACGCATATCTCCTATTTCAACTATGGTAGGATACTTGAAGCCTGGCGTAAACTGTCTCGTCTCGTAAAATTCGCCGTAGTTTGGGACATTGAGCTTGGGGACAATTCCTATGACCTCGCCCATGTTGATGGCGGCCGCCGTGTTGTATAGCTTGCCATTATATGAGAGTGGAAGGCCGACAAGTATAAGTGCATCTGTGTCCTCTGTTGCCACGGTTATCTCGACAAGTGCTTCGCGGCACTTACTGAGCAGCAGCTCATTGTAGAAGATATCTCTGCATGAGTATCCGCTGATGCATAGCTCAGGGAATACAATGAGCTTGGCGCCTTGTGAGGCTGCCTCAAGTGAGTAGGATATAATCTGCTCTGTGTTGTGGGTCACGTCGGCTACTATAACTTCCGGTGTGACTGCAGCTACTTTTATAAAGCCGTCTTTCATGTGGGGTCCTTCCTATATGTCAAGGGTGTCAGAGTCCAATGGTGTTGAAACGCCAAGGTCGCCATCTCGTCGCGCTGCGCGCAACAATATGGCGCAGTGCGGGTAGATAGTTTGCCCGCTATGTTGCATTTGGGTCAGCTGCGATTTCGCCAAGGTCGCCATCTCGTCGCGCTGCGCGCAACAATATGGCGTGATGCGTGGAGATTACTCATCCGCTATGTTGCATTGGGTCAGCTGCGATTTCGCCAAGGTCGCCATCTCGTCGCGCTGCGCGCAACTCGATGACCTTGGCGAAACTATGAGCATCGCATGGTTTAACATAATGTACCGCAGAGCGTTTGGCACAGGATACGCGCTGCTCGGCACGCTCGACCGTAGTTCGCCTTGAGCAGCCGTCTGCTCTTCCTTACGGAATCGCAGACTTCGGCGCTTCGCGCCTCTCATGTCTGCGCCTTTGCGATTTTGACTGCAAGCAGTCAAATCTCAAACGCACATCCATACTGCTCAAGGCTGCTTGGACTGCCTTGCTTTGCGGAGCGTAGCTCTTGGGCGGCGGTCGAGCGTGTCGTTGGCGCGTATTTTATGCTTGACGTTTTGTTTTATTCTGTTATAATTGACGATGTTCATTTTAGCGCTATCGCCAAATGGTAAGGCAACGGACTCTGACTCCG
>CAVHZK010000165.1:0-2240 GCA_963640215.1 bacterium
ACCCTGTATGCCGGGGAATACTGCCTTATTGAAGTTATATTTCTCATTGGCAGCGGCAGTCGACATGATGACTCCGCCTCTCGGTCCTCTGAGAGTCTTGTGCGTGGTGGTGGTGACTATATCAGCATACGGAACCGGGCTCTGATGAAGTCCTGCAGCAACGAGTCCTGCTATATGTGCCATATCTACCCAGAGCACTGCTCCTACCTTGTCTGCTATCTCTCTGAAACGCTTGAAGTCAATAGCTCTCGCATAGGCAGACGCTCCCGCGCATATCATCTTAGGCTTGCATTCAAGCGCTATGCGCTCAACCTCATCATAGTCGATGAAGCCTTCCGCATTTACGCCATAAGGAACGATATGGAAATAAATGCCGCTGAAGTTGGCTGGTGAACCGTGAGTAAGATGGCCGCCCATATCAAGGTTGAGTCCCATCATGGTGTCGCCCGGCTTAAGCACTGCCATCTCGACAGCCATATTTGCCTGTGCACCTGAGTGCGGCTGAACATTGGCATACTCACAGCCAAAGAGCTGCTTGAGTCTCTCTATAGCCAAATTTTCAGCTATATCCACATCCTCGCAACCGCCGTAGTAGCGCTTGCCCGGATATCCTTCGGCGTACTTGTTGGTGAGCACTGAGCCCATGGCGGACATAACTGCCTTGCTTACCCAGTTCTCCGAGGCGATAAGTTCGATGTGGTCATTCTGCCTGTTCTGCTCTGCGACTATAACGTCGGCTATCTCCGGGTCTACTGCCCTGATGTCTTCAAGTGTGTACATTTTTTTCTGCTCCTTACCTTATTATGTGATGTAATATTTCCTATTATCTATTTTCTAAACACCTTGCGCCTGTCCTGCTCTTTCTCATAGTCATCGTCATTAAGATGATGATGATTGGCCTTGACGTTGAGATACTCTATGCCTATCTTGGAATACAATATGGTCTGGCTTGAGTAGAGTCCACGATATCCGGAGAGCATGTAGCTTATGCCGCAGACTATCGCAAAGAGCAATATGCCCTCCGAGCCAAACAGCTCTATCGAGAGTATGATGGACGAAATCATGCAATTGGTCGCGCCGCAGAATACTCCGACAAGTCCAAGCGCCGCGCCCAATCCCGCCGGCACGCCCAATAGAGGCGCTGCCACACAGCCAAAGGTCGCCCCGACAAAGAAGCACGGGACTACCTCACCGCCCTTATATCCCGCTCCGAGAGTTATCGCCGTGAATAAGAGCTTGAGTGCAAATGCGGCAGGCTGTGCCTGACCATCCTCTATCGCCGCCTTGATTATATTCATGCCGGCGCCGTTATAATCCGTGCTGCCTACAAGCTGAGTAAGCGCTATGACGGCTATGCCGCCTAATATGACTCTCAGCCATTTATTCTTCAATATTCCGAGACTTAATACTCTCTCAGTTAAATGTATAAACTCACAAAATACCACTGATATCAGTGCAAAGCCTATAGCTAACACTGCTACCTTGCCAAACAGAGGCACGGTGAATTCAGGCATAATGACATTGAAATGTGTAGGCTCTACGCCTATGGCTCCCGAGATAATGTACGCCGTGAGCGATGCCGTGAGGCAGGGCAGAAAAGCCATGTGCACAAAGGAGCCTACGGATACGACCATTATGGCAAATACTGCCGCAGTAAGCGGTGTACCGAACAACGCCGAGAAGAAAGCCGCCATGCCACACATGGTCGCTATCTTGAGATCGTCCTCATTGAGCTCATATATGTTGCCGACATAGTTACCTATAGCTCCGCCCATCTGTAGCGCCGCGCCCTCTCTGCCGGCACTGCCTCCGGTAAGGTGCGTGAGTATAGTCCCTATGTATATGGAAGGAAGTAGCCATATAGACAGTCCCTCTCCTGTATGTACTGCGTCAATAATGTCGTTGGTGCCAAGTCCCTCGGTGCGGAATAATCTATATACGACAAGTATGACTATACCTGCTGCCGGCATGAGCCACAGCAGCCACGGATGTACCGTCCTGTACTCTGTCGCCGCGTCTACGCCCACATGAAAGGCTGTGCCTATAGCTCCACAGAAGGAGCCTATGACTATGGCTATCATTATCCAGCTCAATATGACAACCATGTAGGTTCCTACCCTCTTTAGAAACCTCAGCAGGCTGTCGCACATCCTACTCATCCGTAAACTTAACCTCTGTATGCTATAAAAAGTGTTGCCAAACGGCTATGCGGACTGCGTGTTTACACGCAAGGACGCATA
>CAVHZK010000166.1:0-4509 GCA_963640215.1 bacterium
TACTCTAAAAGTCACGGATTGCTACGCGCTGGCGCGCTCTCGCAATCCTCAAATGTATTCATACCCGCTCAGTTTTCTTACGAAAACTGGCTATGTATTCATACATTTGAGGTTGCCAAATGTCTATGCGTCCTTGCGTGTAAACACGCAGTCCGCATAGCCGTTCGTCAACACTTTTAGAGTAATACACGCAACAACAGCGGAAAGGAAGAAAAAATATTATGGATATTACTTCACAGGAGATTGAATCCATCGTCCGCAAGGTCATATCCGGCATTGATACCACTCAGGCAGCGCCTCAGTCGTATGCGCAGGGTCAGACCGCAGCGCCCAAGTCTTACGCTTCACAGCCGCAGACTCAGCCGCAGCAGCCTGAAGCTGGCTATAGCTACAAGGCACCGGCTGCACCGGGCAGGAGTGAGTACGGCGTATTCGAGAACGTAGAGGACGCCATCGAAGCCGCATATCAGGCTCAGCGCGCTTGGATCACCGAATACAAGGTGGAGGATCGCCAGAGAGTCATCGAGGCTATCAGACGCTGGTCAAGGACTCACATCGAGGAGTGGTGCCGCAAGATAGTAGATGAGACAGGCATGGGACGCTATGAGGACAAGGTAGCTAAGCATCTTGCAGTCATCAATAAGACTCCGGGTACGGAGTGCCTCACCACTCATGCTTTAAGCGGTGACAACGGACTTATGCTTGAGGAATACGGTCCATTCGGTGTTATCGGAGCTATCACGCCTACGACCAACCCGACCGAGACTATTATCAATAATTCCATCAGCATGATTGCAGGCGGCAACTCAGTAGTATTCAATGTACATCCGAGAGCCAAGAAGGTATGTGCAGAGTGCCTGCAGGTCATCAACAAGGCTATAATAGATGCAGGCGGACCGGCTGACCTTGTCACCATGACCAAGGAGCCTACCATGGACAACGTGGATAAGCTTGCTGCCAGCCCCAAGATCCGTATGATGGTCGGAACCGGCGGCATGGGCATGGTAAATGCTCTCCTGCGCAGCGGTAAGAAGTGCATAGGAGCAGGAGAGGGCAATCCTCCGGTTATAGTCGATGAGACAGCTGATATAGAGCTTGCTGGACGCAAGATCTACGAGGGCGCATCCTTCGACAACAATATAGTATGCTTCGCAGAGAAGGAAGTATTTGCAGTAGAGAGCGTATATGACGGACTTATCTATGAGCTCAAGAAGAACGGCGCTTATCTGGTAAATGCTCAGCAGGCAGACCAGCTTACCAAGCTCTGCGTTAAGCCCAAGAAGAGCGGCAACGGCTACGAGCCGAACAAGGACTGGGTAGGTAAGAATGCCTCCGAGATACTCCGTCAGATAGGCGTATCTGCACCGGACAGCTGCAGATTGGTTATCATGGAGACTCCTTACGATCATCCGTTCGTACTCTGCGAGCAGCTCATGCCAGTACTGCCCATAGTCAAGGTCAGAAGCTTTGAAGAGGCTGTGGAGCTTGCAGTATCAGCAGAGAGAGGCAACCGCCATACGGCAAGCATGTATTCCAAGAATGTGGATCACATGACAGTATTTGCCAAGGCTATAGAGACTACCATATTTGTCAAGAACTCGGCAACCAAGGCCGGACTCGGTATAGGCGGAGAGGGTCATTGCACTATGACTATCGCAGGTCCTACCGGTGAGGGTATAACGGATGCAAGGAGCTTCTGCAGACATCGCCGCTGCGTACTCGCTGAGGGCGGACTGAGGATAGTCTGATTAGTCAGATACTTGAGGATGATATCAATATCCAAGATGGCTTCCCCAAACGAAAGAAGCAACAGAATAAAACTTTATAGGATAACAAACATATTTAATCATAAAAGTATTTAACCAAGTAGCTTAAAGCTATCAGGAGGAAAGAAATGAAAGCATTAGGTTTTATCGAAACTAAGGGTCTTGTCGGAAATGTTGAGGCAACGGATGCAATGCTTAAGGCTGCCGACGTAGAGTTCGTAGGCTCCAACACCATCGGTGCAGGACTTACAACTGTTATCGTTACCGGTGAGGTTGGTGCCGTTAAGTCAGCCGTTGAGGCAGGCGAGGCTGCAGCTTCGAGAGTAGGAGAGCTCTTCTGCTCAAACGTTATCGCACGTCCCCATGCAGACATCGAGAAGATACTTCCGCCCAAGGGACCGGCAGTAGGCATCTCAGGCGGCGAGCCGGGTGAGCAGGTTCCGCTTACAGCAGCTCTCGGCATGGTTGAGACTAACGGTCTTACTGCCAATATAGAGGCAGCTGATGCTATGCTTAAGTCTGCAGATGTTACACTTGTAGGTCAGGAGCGCATCGGTGCAGGTCTTGTTACCATCTTCGTACAGGGCGATGTAGGAGCTGTTAAGGCATCTGTTGAAGCAGGCAATAACGCAGCAGCACGTATCGGCGAGATCGTGAGCGCTCACGTTATACCTCGTCCGCACACAAGCGTATCCGAGGTTATGCCTGAGCTGTAAATACAAGCTACCAAGGTTAATATGGTCAAAATCAAAGCGAAGCTTAGGCTTAGAGCTTGATTTTGTGCTTGGTATAGCCTTGGAGCCGGGCTTATTGCGGCTCTGAGGCAATAGTATACAGCTAAGAGGTAAAAAGACTTGAATTATCAGGGAATAACCGAACAGCAGCTTGTAGAGATAGTCTCGCAGGCTGTTAAAAAGGAGCTCCAATCACGCGGTAATCAGGTCCCTGTAGGAATATCCGTAAGACATATTCATCTGACGAGGAGCAATGTAGACTGGCTTTTTGGGCGTAACTATCAGCTTACGCCCAAGAAGGATTTAAGCCAGCCGGGTCAGTTCGCCTGCGAGGAGACCTTG
The DNA here is from genome assembly GCA_963640215.1 of bacterium. Classification (GTDB taxonomy): domain Bacteria; phylum Bacillota; class Clostridia; order Lachnospirales; family Lachnospiraceae; genus Avilachnospira. The sequence goes on from CAVHZK010000166.1 coordinate 2,843, forward strand.
GACATAATAGGACCCAAGGGCTACCTCACTAAGGTGCGCATATTGGGACCGGAGCGTTCCTCTACTCAGATAGAGCTGTCACAGACCGACTGCCGTACCATAGGCATAACTGCGCCTGTAAGGGACAGCGGCGACCTTGATGGCACTCCCGGCATCAAGCTGAGAGGTCCGATGGGTGAGATAGATGTGCCACACGGAGTCATCATAGCAGACCGGCATATACATATGTCGCCAGAGGATGCTGCGCGTTTCGGCGTTGCTGACGGCGATCGTGTAAGTGTACGCATTGACGGCGTTAAACCCGGCATCATGCAGCATGTGCTCATACGTTCAGGCGAAAAGCATAGGCTTGACATGCATATAGATACGGATGACGGCAATGCTTTTCAGCTTAAGCAGGGACAGTATGTCACGGTTTTGGGCAAGGAATAACGAAAGAGGTGCTATGGGATGATACTCGGTACTGTTAAAGGAACGGTTTATTCCACACGCAAGATGGATAACCTCAAGGGACTTAAGTTTCTGATGATACAGCCGTCGGGCGGAGCAAAGAAGGACATGTTTGTTGCTGCCGACATCATAGGCGCGGGCATCGGAGAGCTGGTGCTGGTTACTACAGATCAGACCACTCAGTACGGATTGGAATATCAGGCCCCTATTGATGCCTTGGTCATAGGTATCGTCGATAATCCTCCTGCAATGGAGTAATCAGGGATATAAGAGGCTGTGATATGAGCTATGCTTTGGGTGCTCATATCACATATAGCTTTATATGCTGCCATCTGCGGCAGTGAAATGGTGATTAGGATGAAGATCATAGTAATAGGCAGTATAGCGGCCGGTGTTTCTGCCGCATCTAAGATTGCCGCCGGCTCTTACGGAGCTCAGGTGACCGTGTATGAGCGCGGTTCATTCTACAGCTGCGGAGTTAACGGACTGCCGCATTATCTCGGAGTAAGCTTCGAGGAGCTGAACAAGGCTATACAGAGCAAGGAGACTGAGCTTGCTAAAAACGGCATCAAGGCCTGCCTCCAGCATGAGGTCAAGGCTATAGATCCTGCCAGCAAGACTGTGACTGTGCTGGATCTAAGTACGGGCAGGAGCTTTCAGGAGCGTTATGACAAATTAGTTATCGCTACAGGCTCTACCGATACCATACCTCGTGTTAAGGGCGCGGAGCGTCTCGGCGTTCATACTCTTAAGAATGTAGAGGAGCTGGTATTCCTTAAGGAATTTACCAAGACTCCTTATGTAAGCGATATAGTAGTATTGGGTGCAAGCTGGTCAGGCTTGGAGATTGCCAAGGTATTTCTTAAGATGGGCAGAAAGGTGCGCATCATAGATAAGACCAGACAGCTACTGCCTGAGTTTGATCCGGATATAAGCCAGATGATACAGAAGCAGCTTGAGCTTGAGGGCGTGACCTTTAGTCTCGGCGAGACCGTACGTGCATTCCCGGGCAAGAGCTATGTAGAGCAGGTACAGACGGAGAGAGGCTCATATCCTTGCGATCTGTGCATCTCGACAGACAATCCTGTGCCTAATACGGAGCTCTTAAGAGCTATAGGCGCAGAGCTTACTCCGGACGGAGCAGTGCTTGTCGATGAGGAGCTTGCTACCAGCGTGCCGGATGTATATGCTGTCGGCAATTGTGCTGTATCAAGAGG
>CAVHZK010000167.1:0-2230 GCA_963640215.1 bacterium
AGAACTTTGTTGTTACCTATACAGTAGGCGGCAAGGTACCGATGCGTCAGGGCAACATCGATCCAGGTATCGCACCCTTTGCAACCTTCCATGCCAAGGACGGAGATTTCGCTATGGGCTGCGGCACGGACAAGATGTGGGGCATACTGTGCAAGCTCATGGGACGTGAGGAGCTCATAGATGATCCGAGGTTCAAGACCAACGATGACCGCTGCCAGAATTTCCTGCCTGACCTTGATAAGGTGGTAAATGACTGGAGTACTCAGCATACGATAGCAGAGCTTGAGGAGATGCTCTCCGGAGTAGGTATTCCTTTCGGACAGATTAACGATATCAAGCAGATATCTGAGCATCCGCAGATTGCAGCGCGCAACATGCTCTGGAATGTATATGATCCCGGCATCAAGGAGGAGATCAGGATTCCCGGCTGCCCGATCAAGATACACGGTTTGGATGACAAGATACAGAAGGCAGCGCCTCTCCTTGGCGAGGATACCGATACCATCATGAAGAGAATACTCGGATACAGTGATGACAAGATCAAGGCTATGCATGATGCAGGAGCCTGCGGCTGATTAAATGCCGACTGCTTTATTGTTCATCGGAGTAATATGTACTATAGCGGCGCCGTGTTTGCTTGCCGCAGCGCTCGTAAGAGCGCTCGGCGGCAAGCAGGCGCGGCTCTTTGTGTACGGCGCAATCATTATGCTGATGCTGGCTGTATCATCATTGATATTAAGCTCGATGCTTGGCAAGCTAAGTACGTTTTGAGGTGCTCGCTTTGAACATGTCGTGAACATTGCCTTTGCGATAATCTGCACTTGGGCTTAGTATATTTTGATATGTGCGGCTTAAGCTTGCCTTGTGCGAAGATACACCACCATGCGTGAGCCGAGACTGCCCCAACCATTTTGGTGATTGTTCATAAAAGAGCTGCATGAGTGCTTGGCTTTTTCTACTTGCAATAGTGCCTTGGGTTTGTTAGTATATCTAAGATAATTTTGGGAAGGGCACAGTATGGCGAGCGCGTATATATTGCTCGAAAACTACATATAGCGGTTATGAAAAGGAGGTTTTAGCGTCTTGCTATACTTCCTTTTTTCGAATAGCGGAGAAGTAGAGGGAATCAGAGGTCTATAAATGGAGAAAGCATATTTAGTGTTAAGCAACGGCAAGATATTTGAGGGACAGCGCATAGGCGCCAAGGGCGACTCCATAGGAGAGATAGTATTTACCACCGGAGTCGAGGGCTACTTAGAGACACTCACGGATCCGAGCTATGCAGGACAGATTATCACCCAGACCTTCCCGCTCATAGGTAACTACGGCGTAATAGAGGAGGACTTCGAGGGCAAGACGGCAGCCAAGGGATACGTGGTCAGAGAGCTCTGCGATACGCCCTCCAATTTCAGAAGCCGTTACGAGCTCAACAAATACTTAGAGGATAATAATATACCCGGCATAGAGGGTATAGATACAAGAGAGCTCACGCGTATTATCAGAGAAAAGGGCTGCATGAATGCGGCGATACTTGCCGCATCGCCAACGCATGCCGACATGGAGGCGATAAGAGACTATACAGTCAGCGGAGTCGTCGACCAGGTAGGCATCACAGAAGAAAAGATATTTCCTTCGGACGGAACCGAAAAATACAGAGTTACACTGATTGATTACGGCGCTAAGCTAAATATAGTACGGTCGCTTTGCAAGCGAGGCTGCACAGTTACAGCCGTTCCACATACCTATACGGCAGAGCAGATACTTGAGACCACCCCGGACGGCATCATGCTGTCCAACGGTCCCGGAGACCCATCCGAGAACACATTCTGCATAGAACAGATACGTAAGCTTATCGGCAAGCTGCCCGTGTTCGGTATCTGTCTTGGGCATCAGCTTACGGCTCTTGCCATGGGAGGCAGAACCATGAAGCTGAAATACGGACATCACGGAGCCAATCAGCCTGTAAGCAAGCATGACGGCTTGAGGACATATATAACCAGTCAGAACCATAACTACGCTGTTGTTGCAGGCAGTCTCAAGGGCGTAGGGCACGAGATTTATTCCAATGCCAATGACGGAAGCTGCGAGGGCATGGAATACCCGGACAAAAAGTGCTTCACCGTACAGTTCCATCCGGAAGCCTGCGGAGGCCCCAAGGATACCGAATTTCTGTTTGATAGGTTCATCGATATGATTAAGGAGGAAAAACATGCCTAAGGACACTTCTATC
>CAVHZK010000167.1:2323-20389 GCA_963640215.1 bacterium
GGTCCTATCATTATCGGTCAGGCTGCCGAGTTTGACTATGCGGGAGCGCAGGCGTGCCGAGTACTCCGAGATGAGGGCATAAACGTCGTGTTGGTGAACTCCAATCCGGCAACAATTATGACGGACAAGGATCTCGCAGATGAGATCTACCTTGAGCCGCTCAACATGGAGACAGTTGAGCGCATCATTGAGAAGGAACGTCCGGACGGCTTATTGGCAGGTCTCGGCGGACAGACGGGACTCACTATAGCCATGCAGCTTAAGAGGTCCGGTGTATTAGATAAGTACGGAGTCAGACTCTTAGGCTCTGATATCAACGCCATAGAGAAGGCGGAGGACAGAGAGCTCTTTAAGGAAACCATGAATTCCATAGGTCAGCCGGTAGTGCCCTCAGAGATAGCGACCACGGTCGAGCAGGCGCTTGAGACTGCCGAGAGGATAGGATATCCGATTATCGTGCGCCCGGCATATACCCTTGGCGGAAGCGGCGGAGGCATCGCTGCCAATGAGGAGGAGTTGAGAGTCATAGCCAAATCCGGACTCGACATGTCGCCCATCACCCAGATACTTGTGGAGAAATGCATCTCCGGCTGGAAGGAGATAGAGTTTGAGACCATGCGAGACGCACTCGGCAATGTTATTGCAGTCTGCTCCATGGAAAATATAGATCCGGTCGGCATACACACAGGAGACTCCGTAGTCGTTGCACCGGCGCTTACTCTTTCCGATAAGGAATATCAGATGCTGCGCTCAGCGTCCCTCGATATGATTACTGCCCTCGGCATAGTCGGAGGCTGCAACTGCCAGTTTGCACTTAATCCCGACAGCTTTGAGTACGCTGTTATAGAGGTCAACCCGAGAGTATCCCGCTCATCGGCACTGGCAAGTAAGGCTACGGGCTATCCCATTGCCAAGATTACTACCAAGATAGCATTAGGATATACCTTGGATGAGATTACCAATGACATCACCAAGAAGACCTGCGCTTGCTTTGAACCGACCTTGGATTATGTGGTCGTCAAGTTCCCGAAGTGGCCCTTCGATAAATTCATGGGTTCGAGCCGCAAGTTAGGCACCCAGATGAAGGCCACCGGCGAGGTTATGGCTATAGCCAACAACTTCGAGATGGCTCTCATGAAGGCTATAAGGGGCTCAGAGACAGGCTTTGACACGCTCAATGCTCCGCCGCTTAATGACAAGCCAGTCATGGAGAGAGTGGCAGAGCAAAATGACCGCAGGCTATTTACCGTATTTGAAGCGCTCAAGGCAGGACATACTATCAATGAGATACATGAGATAACCAAGATAGACCGCTTCTTCCTGTCCAAGTTCAAGAAGCTTGCAGACTTTGAACTCTCCATAGCGGACAGAGGCAATGAGGGCTTAAGCTCGGAGGAATATGAGCTTGCCAAGCATTACGGATATACGGACGCAGCTATAGCGAGACTAAGCGGCGTTAATCAGGATACTCTGCCCGGCAGAGCGTTCAGCTACAAGATGGTAGATACCTGCGGAGCCGAATTTGACGCGGAGACGCCGTATTTTTATTCATCACTTGATGATAATTGCGAATCACGCAGCTTTAAGCGCAGCGGCAGAGAGGTAGTAATGGTATTGGGCTCAGGCCCCATACGTATAGGACAGGGCATAGAGTTCGATTATTCCTCAGTGCACTGTGTATGGACTCTGCAGAAATTGGGCTACGACGTAGTCATAGTAAACAACAACCCTGAGACTGTATCAACCGACTATGATACGGCAGACAGGCTGTACTTTGAGGCGCTCACACCCGAGGATGTCATGAATATCATCGAGGTGGAGCATCCGGTGGGAGTAGTTGTTGCCTTCGGAGGACAGACTGCCATCAAGCTCACCAATTATCTTGACTCGCACGGCATACGCATATTAGGCACGAGCGCCGAGGGCATAGATACAGCTGAGGACAGGGAGAAATTCGATAAGCTACTTGAGACCTTCGGCATCACCAGACCCAAGGGTATGGGAGTAAACGGAGTAGAGGAGGCAGTCGAGGCTGCCGACAAGCTCGGATATCCGGTACTGCTGCGCCCAAGCTACGTTATAGGCGGTCAGAATATGACCATATCCTATGATGATGAGCATACGCGTAAATACATGGAGAATATCATGCGCGGCGGCATCGATAACCCCGTCCTGGTCGATAAATACATGCCGGGAACGGAGCTGGAGGTCGATGTTATCTCGGACGGTGAGGATGTGCTTATCCCCGGCATCATGGAGCATATAGAGAGGGCAGGCGTTCACTCAGGAGATTCCATAGCCGTGTATCCGCCTTATAACTTAAGCGACAAGTTTCTTAAGATTATCTGCGACAGCTCGGAGAAGCTGGCGCTGGCTCTCGGTACCAAGGGACTGGTAAATATCCAGTACCTCATATATGACGGCAGACTCTATGTTATAGAGGTGAACCCGCGTGCTTCGAGGACGGTGCCTTATATCAGCAAGGTTACAAATGTACCCATGGTAGACCTTGCGACGAGGGTAATGCTCGGAGCCAAGCTCAAGGACTTGGGCTACGGCACCGGCCTATACAAGAAGCCGCCTTATTGCGCAGTCAAGGTGCCGGTATTCTCCTTTGAGAAGCTCTCAGATGCCAACTCGATACTCGGTCCCGAGATGAAATCTACCGGCGAGGTATTGGGACTTGGCAAGACTATGTCCGAGGCACTCTACAAGGGACTTATTGCTGCCGGATTTACAGTACCGGCACCTGACAGCAGACATAAGCCTGGCGTGCTGCTCTCGGTTGAGGCCAATGATTATCCCGAGATTATCGGCATAGCCAAGCGCTTCTATGACCTCGGCATGGGACTCTACGCGACAAGCGGTACTGCCAATGTCATCAAGCAGATGGGTATAGACGTACAGATGGTTGAAAATGCCTCTGAGAGCGGAGATATTTACGACCTTATAGAGAATAAGCGCCTCAACTATATCATCTACACAGGCACCGACAGGGATGAGCGCATAGGTAATTATACTGCGCTGCACCGCAAGGCGATGGCGACCGGCATCCCCTGTCTTACGAGCCTTGATACGGCAGGCGCACTTGCCAAGATGCTGGAGAGCCGCTTCAATATACACAATACCGAGCTCGTCGATATCAACAATATGAGAGAGCACCGCATAGAGGTGCATTTCACCAAGATGCACTCCTGCGGCAATGACTATATATTCATTGACAACAGGGACAAGAGCATTACCTGCGCCGAGTCTCTCTGCGTCAATCTGTGTATGCAGCATTACGGCATAGGAGCAGACGGCATCGTGCTCATAGAGCAGTCGGACAGGGCGGATGTGCTGATACGTACCTTTAACCGCGACGGCTCGAACGGAGTCATGGCAGGAAACAATATGCGCTGCGTAGCCAAGCTACTCTATGACAAGGGCATGGTAGATCCAAGCCGCGAAACAGTCACTGTGGAGATGGGCGGCAAGGTGCACGAGATGCAATTAAATGTGCGCGACGGCAAGGTAAGCTCGGTTATAGCGGATCTCGGAGAAATCAGCTTCGACGCCGACAAGGTGCCTGTCGTATTCAGAGACGGCAGCAAGCAGGTTATCAACCGCATTATCCGTAAGCTTGACGACGATTACCGCATCACCTGCTGCTCGGTCGGCAACCCGCACTGCGTCATATTCATGGACAATATAGACAAGCTGGATATGCCGGTCATTGGCCCTTCCTTCGAGAATGCTGGCATCTTCCCGGAGAAGGTCAATACCGAGTTTGTGAGAGTGGTCAACAGAAATACGCTCCGCATGAGAGTCTGGGAGAGAGGAAGCGGCGAGACCTTGGCCTGCGGAACCGGAGCCTGCGCGGCTGTCGCGGCAGCAGTAGTAAATGGCTACTGCGATGAGGGTACCGACGTCACAGTCAAGGTGCTCGGAGGCGACCTGGTGGTGAACTACACGCCGGAGCACACCATGCTCACGGGGCCTGTCGTAGAGGTGTTCGAGGGAAGCTTTAGCTACTAAGTCAAGAGGAGAGCGTTATATATGGCATATTTCAAGCATGTCCATAGCTTCAAGGACAAGATGGATCTGCATATAGATACGGATACAGTTACAGGGGCAGTCTCTGCCCCTGATATCCTTGATTTGTTGGATAAGCCAAGATATATAGCTTTACCCGGCTTCTGTGATGTGCATGTTCATTTCAGGGAGCCGGGATTTTCATATAAGGAGACCATCAGGTCGGGGAGCCTCGCAGCTGCGCACGGAGGATATACTGCAGTATGCACTATGCCTAACCTACATCCTGTGCCGGACAGCGTGCCGCATATCAGGGAGGAGTTAGACCTTATCGAGAAGGATGCCGCGATAAATGTATATCCCTATGCTTCTATTACTGTAAATGAGGAAGGCAGCGAGCTCTCTGATATGGAGGGACTTGCACCTCTCGCGGTTGCATTTTCAGATGACGGCAGAGGCATACAGGATGAGGCGGTAATGCGGGAGGCCATGCTCAAGGCGAGGCCGCTTGATAAGCTCATAGTTGCTCATTGTGAGGTAAATGCGCTGCTTCATGGCGGCTATATTCACGACGGGGAGTATGCCAGAACGCATGGTCATAAGGGCATATCCTCCGAGAGTGAGTGGAAGGAGATAGAGCGCGATGTGCGTCTTGCTGAGGAGACTGGCTGCGCCTATCATGTATGCCATATCTCTACCAAGGAGAGCGTGAGCATTATCAGAGAGGCCAAGGCGAGAGGCGTGGATGTGAGCTGCGAGACGGCGCCGCACTATCTCCTCATGACGGATGCGGATCTCAAGGAGGACGGACGCTTCAAGATGAACCCGCCGCTGCGCTCTGAGGAGGACAGGCTCGCGATAGTAGAGGGCATTAAGGACGGCACAATAGATATGATTATCACGGATCATGCGCCGCACAGTGCCGAGGAGAAAGCCCGCGGACTGGATAAGAGCGCTATGGGGGTGGTCGGACTTGAGACCGCATTTGCATCACTCTATACAGGGCTGGTAGCAAAAGGTATCATAACGCTTGATAAGCTTATAGAGCTCATGGTATATGCACCGAGAGAGAGGTTCAAGCTGCCGCTTGCTGATGATGACTACAGTATATGGGACCTTGACGCTGAGTATGCGGTTGACCCGGAGAGCTTCCTCTCCAAGGGACGCGCGACACCATTCGAGGGGCTGAGAGTAAGGGGCAGATGCCTCATGACAGTATGCGGCGGCAAGGCGGTATATATCGACAGAGACGCGCTGGGATTGGGTTAAACAGATGAAACAGGTAAGTTTAATAATACAGGACAACAGGTGTATCGTCGAAAATATCTGGCGCATGGTACTTGCAGGAGATACCTCGGCGATAAGCGTGCCCGGACAATTCATAAATATCGCTCTGCCGGGACATTTCCTCAGGCGTCCGATATCGGTATGCGATTACTCCGCGGACAGCGTGACTATATTGTATAAAATAGCGGGCGAGGGAACAGCCGAGATGACGAGATTCCCCATAGGCACAAGCTTAGATGTGCTCACGGGACTCGGCAACGGCTTTGACACCTTGAGGGCCAAATCAAGCGGTCACGCATTGCTCCTTGGAGGCGGCATAGGCTCAGCGCCCATGCTCGCGCTGTGTAAGCAGCTTGTATCGGACGGTATAAGGGTCAGCGCAGTGTTAGGCTTTAATAAGGCAGGAGAGATAATACTTGCAGACGAGCTTAGCAATGCGGGTGCTGAGGTAACAGTCATGACTGTGGACGGCAGCAAGGGGGCATTAGATAAGGTCACCTACGGACGTGGCGTTGCGGCAGATGCGGATATAGACGGGATAATCGGGGCTGCGGATGCGTATTATTACGCCTGCGGCCCGCTTAAGATGCTCAGGAGCATACACCAGCATGTCAAATGCGACGGAGAGATAAGTCTCGAGGAGCGCATGGGCTGTGGCTTCGGAGCCTGCATGGGCTGCACCATACATACGACAGACGGGCCAAGGAGAGTATGCAAGGATGGTCCCGTATTTACCAAGTCACAGCTATTGTGGGATTAGTGGCTGTGCAATGTGACTGAGCACTGTGACGGAGCAACGCGTCTGAACAACGCGCATGAACAATGTGTATGAGCAATGTGTATGAGCAATGTGTATGAGCAATGCACCGTGCCTTGCCACGTCACGGAAGACACCTTTTTGACCACAACATTATGAGGATAAGATATGAACGAGAAAAATCCGCGGCTTAGCTGCTCACTCTGCGGCATAGAGTTAGACAATCCTGTCATGGCAGCAAGCGGCACCTTTGGCTACGGTTATGAGTTCGCTGAGCTGTATGATATAAATGAATTAGGCTCATTTTCATTCAAGGGTACGACCGAGGAGGAGCGCTTCGGCAATGCTACGCCGCGTATAGCAGAGTGCCCGGGAGGACTGCTCAATGCCGTAGGTTTGCAGAATCCGGGAGTCGACAGAGTTATCTTGGAGGAGCTCCCAAGGCTTAAAGAGTGCTTTCATAAGCCTGTCATGGCAAATGTCAGCGGCTTTTCGCCGGATGAGTATGCCTATGTCTGCGAGCGCTTAAATCACGAGGAGCAGATAGGCTGGTTCGAGGTAAATATCAGTTGTCCAAATGTGCATGGCGGCGGTATGGGCTTCGGTACAGATCCCAAGCTTGCGGCAGAGGTGACAAGACGTGTCAAGGCAGTCACGGACAAGCCCGTCATAATGAAGCTTACGCCAAATGTGACAGATATAGTGACCATAGCACTGGCATGTGAGGAGGCGGGAGCAGACGGCATTTCCCTGATAAATACTGTACTCGCCATGCGCATTAACCTAAACTGCGGCAGACCCATAATCAAGAATGTCACAGGCGGCCTCTCAGGCCCGGCGGTGTTGCCCATAGCTATACGTATGGTATATCAGGTGTCAAATGCAGTGAATATACCTGTGGTGGGACTTGGAGGCATATCGAGTCCTGAGGACGTGTTGGAAATGATGATGGCAGGCGCCTCCGCCGTAGAGGTAGGAGCCGCCAATTTAGTAGACCCGTATGCTTGCAAGCGTATCATAGACGGACTTACAGAGACCATGGACAGATACGGGATAAAGAACATAACTGACATCATAGGCATATCGCATTAAGCATTTACAGTGGCTATACAGTGATGCTATAAGGGCGACTAAAGCTTAAGGAAGGACGGCATAATGGCAAAGGACGTTATAATCGCATGTGATTTTGGTAGCGCAGAGGACTGCTTTGTTTTCTTGGACAGATTTACGGATGTGAAGCCTTTTGTGAAAATAGGCATGGAGCTCTACTATGCTGCAGGCCCGCAGATAGTAAGAGACATCAAGGCAAGAGGCCACAAGATATTCTTAGATCTCAAGCTTCACGACATACCCAATACAGTACGTAAGACTATGGCTGTGCTCTCGGCGCTGGATGCAGATATAGTGAACTGTCATGCGGCAGGGGCAAGAGCCATGATGGAGGCGGCATTGGAGGGGCTGAGACGTCCTGACGGAAGCCGCCCGCTCCTCATAGCCGTAACGCAGCTTACGAGCACGGATCAGAGGACGATGACCGAGGAGCTGCTCATAGCTAAGCCTATCAATGAGGTGGTTATGAGCTACGCCAAAAATGCGGCACTCGCAGGTCTTGACGGAGTAGTATGCTCCCCGCATGAGGCGGCTGATGTCCATGCGGAATGCGGCGAGGAATTCATGACAGTGACACCCGGCATACGCTTTGCAGACAGTGAGGCGGGAGACCAGAAACGCATAATGACACCGGCAGATGCAGCGAGGGCAGGCTCCGACTATATAGTTGTGGGACGTCCGATAACAGCCGCGGCAGATCCGGTGGCAGCATATAAGAGATGTATTAAAGAATTTTTGGGAGTATAAAAATGCAGAATCAAGAGACACTTATCGCAAGAGACCTGCTTAAAATACAGGCGGTTTTCTTTAGACCCGACGAGCCGTTTACCTGGGCAAGCGGCATCAAGAGCCCTGTGTACTGTGACAACAGGCTTACGCTTACCGCACCCGAGGTGAGAGATGATGTAGAATACGGTCTGGCAGAGCTCATCAAGGAGCATTATCCGGAGACTGAGCTGCTCATGGGCACATCTACGGCAGGTATAGCACATGCAGCCATCACGGCGCATATACTTAATCTCCCCATGGGATATGTCAGGAGCGGTGCCAAGGATCACGGCAGAAAAAATCAGATAGAGGGTAAGCTTGAGAAGGGTCAGAAGGTCGTAGTGGTCGAGGACCTTATCTCGACCGGCGGAAGTGTCATAGAGGTAGTGGATATACTTAGAGAAGCCGGAGCAGAGGTGCTCGGCATAGTCAGCATTTTCACCTATGGCATGCAGAAAAGCGAGGACAGACTGAAAGAGGCCAAGGTGAAGAATGTATCGCTTACTAATTTTGATACGATTGCAGTCATGGCAGCCCAGATGGACTATATCAGGGAGGACGACATCAAACGCCTCAAGGCATTCAGGGACAACCCGAGCGATGAGTCATGGATGAACAGATAAGACATAGACAGATAAACATAGAGAGGGCGATATAATGGTCAGAAACATATTGGATGTAGTCGATTTGACTGTGGAGGAGATAGACGAGCTCATTAAGTCGGCGTGTGATATCATTGAGCATCCCGCAGCCTATGCGGACAGGTGCCACGGCAAGAAGCTTGCCACCTTGTTTTACGAGCCGTCCACACGCACGAGACTGAGCTTCGAGGCGGCAATGTACGAGCTTGGCGGCAATGTACTTGGATTCTCGGAGGCACAGAGCTCCTCTGCGTCTAAGGGCGAGAGTGTAGCCGATACGGCGAGGACGGTAAGCTGCTATGCGGACATCATAGCCATGCGTCATCCCAAGGAGGGAGCACCGAGAGTAGCGGCAGCTCATTCAAGCGTGCCGGTTATCAATGCGGGAGACGGCGGACACAATCACCCGACGCAGACACTCACAGATCTGCTGACCATATACAGGGAGAAGGGCAGACTCAGTGATCTCACGGTCGGATTTTGCGGAGATCTCAAGTTCGGACGCACCGTTCATTCACTTATAAATGCACTCTCAAGATATACGGGCATCAGGATAATACTCGTATCACCCGAGGAGCTGAAGCTCCCAAGCTACGTTAAAAACGATGTATTAAAATGCAATAATATTCCTTACGTACAGACTACGGAGCTTGAGTCTGTTATGCCTGAGTTGGATATACTCTATATGACCAGAGTACAGAAGGAGCGCTTCTTTAATGAGGAGGATTATCTGAGACTTAAGGACAGCTACATACTTACGGAGAGAAAGCTTGAACATGCCAAGAAGGATCTGTGCATCATGCACCCGCTCCCGAGAGTAAACGAGATCAGCCGTGAGATTGATGACGACCCGAGGGCTTGCTATTTTAAGCAGGTATTAAACGGCAAATATATACGTATGGCACTTATGCTCAGACTGCTGGAGGAGGCAGGAAGATGAAGATAGACTCGATTCAGAACGGTATCGTTATAGATCATATCAGTGCAGGACGTGCGATGGAACTCTATGATCTGCTGAAGCTAAAGGATGTAAAATGCTCCGTCGCCATGCTGATGAATGTAAGCTCAAATAAGATGGGCAAAAAGGATATAATCAAGCTTGACGCGGATATCCCCGTCAATCTGGATGCGATAGGATATGTTGATCCGGGGGCTACGGTAAATTACATCAAGGACGGAGTATTGGATCACAAGGAGCGCATGAGTATGCCCAAGATGCTCAAGAATGTTATCCGCTGCAAGAACCCGCGCTGCATCACGAGCGCAGAGCAGGAGTTAGATCAGGTATTTAAGCTCACGGACGAGGCTAACAAGGTATACAGGTGCTTATACTGCGAGACTAAGGCAAGCAATTAAGGTGGGCAACCATGCTTGAGTGTTTGCAGCTCAATGCAATGTAAAAGTAAGGATTACTACGCGCTTACGCGCTCTCGCAATCCTGCCTGACAAGCTCCACTTCGTTGCGCTTGTGCCGCGGCATTCGTCAACACTTTAGGAGGTAGAATCTTATGAAAAAAATCGGAATCATCATGGGCAGCGACAGTGACCTGCCGGTAGCAGAGAAGTCGATAGGAGTGCTCAAGGAGCTGGAGATACCTTACAATGTATATATCTACTCAGCACACAGGACTCCGATGGAGGCAATACGCTTTGCACAGGACGCAAGGAAAGAGGGCTATGGAGTGCTCATCGCGGCAGCAGGCATGGCAGCGCATCTTGCAGGAGTGATAGCTGCCAATACGACTCTGCCGGTCATAGGTATACCGTGCAAGGGTCCGGTATTTGACGGCATGGATGCTCTGCTCTCAACAGTACAGATGCCGACAGGCATACCGGTTGCGACAGTTGCAGTAAACGGCGGCGCCAATGCTGCCATACTTGCGGCGCAGATAATAGCTGTCGAAGACAGCGAGCTCGAGGCAAGGCTCTCCAAGAAACGTCGCGCCGATGCAGACAAGGTCTTGGAGAAAAACAAGGATATAGCGTCCAAGCTGTAAATCAACATTAGAGAGCAATGTGCGCATTTACATTGAAGCAGGTGGCTAATTCTGGTATCATCATCTTATATCAACTTTAGAAAGGAAGAGCCCATGAATAATTCCCATTCGGCAGCTTATGCGGCAGCAGGCGTCAATATAGAGGCAGGCTACGAGGGCGTCCGTCTTATGAAGAAGCACGTCGAGAGGACGATGATCGACGGAGTTGTCTCAGATATCGGAGGCTTCGGTGGTCTGTTTATGCCGGATATGAGAGGCATGAGCGAGCCGGTGCTCGTATCGGGAACAGACGGTGTAGGCACCAAACAGAGGATAGCACAGCTCATGAATAAGCATGACACTGTAGGCATAGACTGCGTGGCCATGTGCGTAAATGATGTCATTTGCGTGGGAGCAAAGCCCATATTCTTCCTTGATTATATAGCCATAGGCAAAAACGACCCGGTAAAGGTGGCGGAGCTTGTGTCAGGTGTGGCAGAGGGCTGCGTACAGGCGGGCTGTGCCCTGATAGGCGGCGAGACGGCAGAGCATCCCGGCACTATGGCAGCGGATGATTATGACCTTGCAGGCTTCACTGTAGGCATAGTCGACAAGCAAGATATCATCGATAAAAATGCGATGAAGCCCGGAGATGTTATAGTGGCGCTCGCCTCAAGCGGCATACATTCCAACGGATATTCACTTGTGAGGAAGGTGTTCGACATAGAGCACGCAGATCTCGGCAGGTACTATGAGGAGCTTGGGGCAAGTCTTGGAGAGACGCTCCTTACGCCGACCAAGATATATGTTAAGCCGGTGCTTGCAGCGCTTGAGGCTTCGGATATACACGGCATCAGTCATATTACCGGAGGCGGATTCTATGAGAATATCCCAAGATCCATACCTGACGGATTAAAGGCAGTAGTAAAGAAGTCTGCCATCGAGGTGCCGCCGATATTTAAGCTTCTTAAGAGAGAGGGCAATATAGACGAGCGCGATATGTTCAATACCTACAACATGGGTGTCGGCATGAGCCTCATAGTCTCACCGGAGACCGCAGATAAGTGCATAAGCGTGCTCACTGAGGCAGGAGAGAGGGCCTATGTCATAGGCGAGATTGAGCCGTCGGATAACGGCGACAAGATAGTGATCACGGAGTAAGCACGCCATGCCTAAGTCACAGACCAACAACAAGATAATCGAGCCCATACGCATTGCCGTATTGGTATCAGGTGGCGGAACCAACCTGCAGGCTCTTATAGACGCAGAGCAGCAAGGCAAACTTAAGCATGGCAGCATAGCCTTGGTAATCTCTAACAAGAGAGAGGCCTACGCACTTAAGCGGGCAGAGGCTGCGGGTATTAAGACTAAACTCCTCATAGCCCGAGAGCTTGGAGGAAGCGAAGCCTTCGAGCAGAGGCTGACTGAGGTCTTGGAGTCAGAAGGCATCGAGCTGATAGTGCTTGCGGGCTTCATGAGTATATTGAGTAAGACATTTACAGACAGATATGCAGGACGCATCATAAATATACATCCCTCACTGATTCCGTCATTTTGCGGTAAGGGATATTACGGACTGCATGTGCATGAGGCAGCACTTAGCTACGGCGTAAAGGTCACAGGCGCGACTGTGCATTATCTCAACGAGATACCTGACGGCGGCGAGATAATCATGCAGAAGGCGGTGGCAGTGCATAAGGGTGATACGCCGGAGACCTTACAGAGACGTGTTATGGAGCAGGCCGAGTGGAAGCTGCTGCCGCGTGCAGCGGAGCAGGTAGCACGCAGACTCCTTGCAGAAGGGCGTAGATGATGAATGTATATAAGATAGAGCAGATTGCCGATAAGCTGAGGACGAACACATATCCCGGCAGAGGCATTATCCTAGGCATAACACCGGATGCCACGAAGCGCATCGCGGCATATTTCATCATGGGCAGGAGTCGGAACAGCCGCAATCGTATATTTAAGGAAGAGCCAGACGGTATAAGCACCGAGGCCTTTGATCCGTCACTCTTGGAGGATCCGAGTCTCATTATATACCATCCGGTAAGAGAGCTTGGAGGCAGGCTGATAGTTACTAACGGCGATCAGACGGACACCATATATCAGGCATTAAAGGTGGGAGGAAGCTTTGAGACTGCACTTAGGACACGCTGCTTCGAGCCTGATGCACCAAATTTTACGCCACGTATATCCGGTATACAGGAGGCTGACGGAAGCTACAGGCTGTCGATACTTAAGTCGGCAGATCCGGACGGAAAAGCCTGCGTGAGACAGTTTTTTGAGTATCCTCCGACAGCGGGACTCGGACATTTTATCCATACCTATGTGACAGACGGAACGCCCATTCCGACATTTACAGGAGAGCCTGAGAGGATAGCGACAGTAGATGATATGCAGGAATTTACCACTATGCTCTGGGATAATCTCAATCCGGACAACAAGATATCACTCTATGTACGCTTTACCGATATCAAGAAAGGTACCTGTGAGCAGACTATTATAAATGTGCACTAACCATCTGTATTCCATAAGGAGGGCGAGCAGTGAACGAAACAGAGCTTAAATATGGTTGCAATCCCAATCAGAAGCCTGCAAGGATATTTATGCGGGACGGCTCTGAGCTACCGATAGAGATACTTAACGGCAGACCGGGATATATCAACTTCCTTGACGCCTTTAATTCGTGGCAGCTCGTAAAGGAGCTTAAGGAAGCAACAGGACTGCCTGCTGCGGCATCGTTTAAGCACGTATCCCCTGCGGGAGCAGCCGTAGGAAGGGAACTTACTAAGACCGAGAGACAGATATATTTTGTGGAGCCGGATGCTTGCCTTACTCCTATTGCAAATGCGTATATCAGGGCAAGGGGCGCGGACAGGCTGTGCTCCTACGGCGACTGGGCAGCGCTGAGCGATACCTGCGACGAGGCTACCGCACTGTATCTTAAGGGAGAGGTGTCTGACGGCATCATTGCTCCGGATTATACTGCGGAGGCTCTCGATATACTTAAGTCCAAGAAAAAGGGTAATTATAATATAATTAAGATAGATACCTCCTATGTGCCGGCCAAGACAGAGTTCAAGGATGTGTACGGAGTGACCTTCGAACAGGGACGCAACAATGCCGTGATAGATAAGTCGCTGTTTGGCAATATCGTATCCAAGAACAAGACGCTCACGGATGAGGCACTCACGGATATGATTATATCCATGATTACGCTTAAATATACGCAGTCCAATTCCGTAGTATATGTCAAGGCAGGTCAGGCTATAGGCATAGGCGCAGGGCAGCAGAGCCGCATACATTGCACGAGGCTTGCTGGCAGTAAGGCAGATAATTGGTATTTAAGACAGCATCCCAAGGTACTCGGATTGCAATTCGTAGACGGCATCAGGCGTCCTGATAGGGACAATGCGATAGATATATACATATCCGATGAATATGAGGACGTATTGCGGGACGGAGCATGGCATCAGGTGTTTAAGCTTAGGCCTGAGCCACTCACGGCGGCGGAGCGCAAGGAATGGATAGCGACACAGACCGGAGTATGCGTAGGATCCGACGCGTTCTTCCCCTTTGGAGATAACGTGGAGCGGGCACACAGATCCGGAGTCGAATTCATAGCAGAGCCCGGCGGCTCGATACGTGATGACAATGTTATAGCCACAGCCGACAGATACAATATGGTACTTGCATTTACAGGCTTAAGGCTCTTTCACCACTAAGGAGAATATATGAATATACTTGTCGTAGGCAGCGGCGGGCGTGAACACGCCATCATCAAGAAGCTCAAAGAAAATAAAAATGTGACAAGCATATACGCGCTCCCGGGTAACGGCGGCATCGAGAGAGATGCGGAGTGCATAAATATCCCAGCAAGCGATATAGAAGGAATAGTTGAATTTGCCCTATCCAAGAGTATAGATTATGCCGTCGTCGCACCGGATAATCCGCTGGTAGCAGGCTGTGTTGACCGCCTTGAGGCGGCAGGCATAGCTTGCTTTGGACCAAGAGCAGGAGCGGCGGAGATAGAGGGCTCAAAGGTATTCGCCAAGGAGCTGATGAGGAAGTACCATATACCGACGGCAGACTACGAGGTATTTGACGATGCGGACGCTGCATTGGACTATATAGAGACAGCACCATTACCGACAGTTATCAAGGCCGACGGACTGGCGCTCGGCAAGGGCGTAGTGATAGCGCAGTCCAAGAATGAAGCCAAAGCTGCTATACTGGACATGATGCAGAATAAGATATTCGGAGCAAGCGGGGACCATATAGTTATAGAGGAATATTTAGAGGGCCCAGAGGTATCCGTGCTCGCATTTACAGACGGCAAGACCGTAGTGCCTATGGTTTCGTCCATGGATCACAAGAGAGCTGGAGACAACGATACCGGACTTAACACTGGAGGCATGGGCACCATAGCACCCAATCCGTACTATACGGACAGGATAGCCAAGGAGTGCATGGAGACCATATTCAAGCCTACTATTGAGGCTATGAATAAGGAGGGGCGCAAGTTCAAGGGCTGCCTCTACTTTGGACTCATGCTGACAGATAAGGGGCCCAAGGTAATCGAATATAATTGCCGTTTCGGAGACCCGGAGACTCAGGTGGTACTGCCGCTCTTAGGGTCAGATTTACTCAGCATTATGCAGGCTGTAAGCGAGGAACGTTTGAGCGAGGCTGAGGTGAGATTTAGTAATAAGAGTGCCTGCTGCGTCATAGCTGCATCAGCAGGATATCCGCGCACCTATGACAAGGGCTTTGAGCTCAATATACCCGACGAGCTTGCAGACAAGGTATATGTGGCGGGAGCGAAGCTCACGGAGGACGGCAGACTCATCACGGACGGTGGCAGGGTGTTAGGATGCACTGCGGTCGCTGATACGCTTGAGCAGGCTATAGCTGAGGCGTATACCTATATAGACAGAGTCTCCTTTGACAATAAGTATTATAGACATGACATAGGCTTAAGAGCCTTGCAGGCTCTTAAGTAGACGCATACACTTGCGTATACATAGGCGCTATATAGTTATGTACGGGCTGTCACAGGCAACGCAATCCAGCCGGAGGGAAACATGGTATTCAGAGTATTTGTCGAAAAGCATAAGGAATATGCCCATGAGGCAGCAGCCCTGTTTAATGAGGCAGTGAACATCCTTGGCATAAAGGGGCTTAAAGAGGTACGCATATTCAACAGATATGATGTCGAAGCTATAGATGCCGACTTATTTAACTATGCGGTACGGACAGTTTTCTCTGAGCCACAGGTAGATACGGTCTACGATGAGTTAGACCTGCAGGATGCGGTAAGCTTCGCTGTAGAGTACCTGCCGGGACAGTTTGACCAGCGCGCAGACTCGGCGGCTCAGTGCATACAGCTTATCTCTAGGAGCAATAGACCGCTGATCCGCTCAGCCAAGGTCTATGCGTTATACGGCAGCCTTACTGATGCAGACATAGCTGCCATCAAGCATTATGTCATCAACCCGGTAGAGGCAAGAGAGGCAAGCTTCGAGCTTCCACGTACGCTTAGAGTCGATTATGACATACCTACAGAGGTGCAGACGCTGCATGGCTTCCGTGAGTATAAGGAGAGCGAGCTTGAGAGCTTCATCAGAGACTATGGACTCGCTATGGATACAGACGACCTTGAGTTCTGCCGCAGATATTTTGATGAGGAGCACAGAGACCCGACCATAACAGAGATCAGGATGATAGATACCTATTGGTCAGATCATTGTCGCCATACAACCTTCAACACAGTTATAGACAAGGTAAGCTTCGAGGACGAGCTTATAGAGCAAAGCTACAACGAGTATCTGGAGTACCGCAGGAAGCTCGGACGCACCAAGCCCGTTACACTTATGGATATAGGTACACTTGCAGCTAAAGTGCTTAAAAGTGAGGGTAGACTCGACAAATTAGACGAGTCCGAGGAGATTAACGCCTGTACCGTAAAGATCAACGTAGATATAGACGGCGTGACGGAGCCTTGGCTGTTGCTCTTCAAGAACGAGACGCATAATCATCCGACTGAGATAGAGCCATTCGGAGGTGCGGCTACCTGTATCGGCGGAGCCATCAGAGACCCGCTCTCAGGACGTGCCTACGTATATGCTGCCATGCGTGTGACAGGAGCTGCAGACCCGACGAGACCTATCAGCGAGACCATACCGGGCAAGCTTCCGCAGCGTAAGATAGTTACGACTGCGGCTAACGGGTACTCCTCCTATGGCAACCAGATAGGACTTGCGACAGGCATGGTGGAGGAGCTATACCATCCGGGATATGCAGCAAAACGTATGGAAATAGGGGCTGTTATAGCTGCTGCTCCTGCTGCAAATGTACGTCGCGAGAGACCACAGCCAGGAGACGTGGTTATCTATCTTGGCGGCAGCACCGGACGCGACGGCATAGGCGGTGCGACCGGTTCATCCAAGGCGCATAATGCTCACTCTGTTGAGGACTGCGGCGCAGAGGTGCAAAAGGGCAATGCACCTGAGGAGAGAAAATTACAGAGATTATTCAGAAATGACGAGGCATCAAGGCTTATCAAGCGCTGCAATGACTTCGGCGCAGGCGGCGTATCTGTAGCCATAGGCGAATTGGCAGACGGCTTGGACATAGACTTAGACACCGTACCCAAGAAATATGAGGGACTTGACGGAACGGAGCTCGCTATAAGTGAGTCGCAGGAGCGCATGGCTGTGGTGGTTGCACCGGAGGATGCCGAGCGTTTTATGGAGCTTGCGGCAGCAGAGAATATACAGGCTTGCAAGGTTGCCGTGGTTAAGCAGGAGCCAAGGCTCACCATGAGCTGGAACGGCAGTAAGATAGTAGACATAAGCCGCGCCTTCCTTGATACTAACGGAGCACCCAAGCACATAGAGCTGCGCGCTGGTTCTCCGAGACTTGCATATAAGGAACAAACAGGAGCCTTCCTTGACAAGCTCAAAGCCGTTGCCTCAGATCTCAACAGCTGCTCTAAGCGTGGCCTCTCAGAGAGATTCGACTCAACCATCGGCGCCGGTACAGTGCTCATGCCGTTTGGAGGAAAATACCAGCTTACCCCGATACAGACTATGGTGCACAAGATATCGGTCGAGGATAAGCATACAGATACCTGCTCGCTTATGTCCTGGGGCTGCGATCCCTTTATCACGGAGCAGAGCCCGTATTACGGGGCGTATTATGCGGTTACGGATTCTCTGTGCAAGCTTATAGCGGCAGGAGCTGAGTTTAAGGATATATATCTTAGCTTTCAGGAGTATTTCGAGAGGCTCGGTAAGGATCAGGACAAATGGGGCAAGCCCTTTGCTGCACTGCTTGGTGCATTCAGAGCTCAGATGGAGTACGGCTGCGCTGCCATAGGCGGCAAGGACTCAATGTCCGGAAGCTTCGAGGATATACACGTTCCTCCGACGCTGTGTTCATTTGCAGTAACTACAGCCAAGCAGGAGGATATAATCTCACCGGAGTTTAAGGGGGCAGGACACAAGCT
>CAVHZK010000168.1:0-3354 GCA_963640215.1 bacterium
GCTATATATGACGCAGCCTGTGCGGCATCTGCCCTTACTATGGTACTTTTCTCCGTAAATCCGCATTTTTGCACATTTGCAGTAATACAGCTTAGAGCTTCCCTGTCTGTATCAACGAAGAGCGCCCTGCTTGCTCCTCGGCTCAACGCCTCTATGCCTATCGCTCCCGAGCCTGCAAATATATCTGCAAATGTTGCTCCCTGCAGCTCAAATTGCAATATATTGAACAGAGTCTCCTTAATCTTGTCCGTAGTAGGTCTGGTGTTGTTTCCCGCTGGCGCGATAAGAGGAATACTCCTTGCCGTTCCGGCGATAACTCTCATGCTATATGTCCCTTCTCAAGGTATTCATCGGATATGCGTCTTAGCTGCTGGTGTTCTGGCTGTTCAAGCATCGGATCCTGCTGTATAATGCCGTCTGCTGCCACGTAGGCCTCCTTAAGTATATCCGCATCCCTGTATATGTCCGCTATGCGGTACTCTATCTCACCGCTCTGCTTTACTCCGAATACATCTCCCGGTCCGCGCAGACGCAGATCCTCCTCGGCTATCTTGAAGCCGTCATTGGAAGTATTCAATATACCTAAGCGCTCTGCCGCCTTCTCGGTATCTGAGGTGTTAATCATTATGCAATATGACTGCTGCGACCCGCGTCCTACTCTGCCTCTTAGCTGATGGAGCTGTGCGAGGCCATAGCGCTCGGCATTTTCTATCATAATGACTGTGGCATTGGGCACATCTACACCCACCTCTATGACAGTAGTGGACACAAGTATATCAGTCTCGTGCGACTTAAAGCGCCGCATGGCAGCATCCTTTTCGTCGTTCCTCATGCGTCCGTGCAGCATATCGACTCTCACTCCCTCAGGACAGAGCCTCTTAAGCTTCTCGGTATAATCCGTGACATTTTCCAGCTTGCCCTGTGAGGCTGTGGATGCAGTGCCGCCCCCCGTCTTCCCGCCGTTTGCTGCTATCGTGCTACCTTGACCTGTGCGACTATCTGCATTGCTTCCTCTGCCGCCAGCACCGCCTCTGCCGTCTGTACCGTCGCGCTTATCCACGGACAGACTAGTGCCGCCCCCTGTCTCCTCGTCCTCGGACTCATCCTCTATGGCGGGGCATATAATATATGCCTGATGTCCCTTCTTCACCTCGTCAAATATGAATCTGTAAGCCGTCCGTCTGTAATCTGCACCGACTACGCAATTCTTGATCGGTATCCTGCCCTCCGGTCGCTCCGCTATGACTGATATATCCATGTCGCTGTACATGATGAGTGCAAGCGTACGCGGTATCGGAGTGGCACTCATAACTAAGGTATGCGGCATATCGCCCTTGCCTGAAAGTGCCTCTCTCTGCCCTACTCCGAAACGATGCTGCTCATCTGTGACGATAAGTCCAAGTGTGTCATATTCCACCCGTTCCTGAAACAGAGCGTGCGTGCCTATGATTATATCCGCCTCATGCGCCTTAATGCGTCTTAATGCCTCTCGCCTCTCGGAGGCTGTCATGGAGCCTGTAAGCAATACCGTGCTTAGCTTGCCGCCGAAGGCATCATTGCTATCCAGCAATCTGTTGAAGGTCTCAAAATGCTGCGCAGCCAAGACTGCAGTTGGCGCCATTATCGCAGCCTGATATCCGTTAAGCGCCGCGTTCAGCATGGCGAGCACTGCGACCATGGTCTTGCCGGAGCCTACATCACCCTCTATAAGTCTGTTCATGACCCGCCCCGAGGACATATCGGCGACTATCTCCTTATATGCCTTCATCTGCCCGCGTGTAAGCTCAAACGGCAGCTCGGCGATAAACTTAATCAGTCTGAAATCCGGTCTGCATATATATCTGCTCTCTATGCTCCTTGCACTCTGACTTAGCCTAAGTCCCGCCAGATGTTCAAGGAAGAACTCGTCAAATACGGCTCTGCGTCTTGACGCCTCAAGCTCCTCTGTGTTTCGCGGAAAATGCAGCCTTATCGCTGTCACATCAAGTGACTTAAGCTCGTGTGCATCAATCAAAGCCTCCGGCAGATACTCTCGTGATCTGTTGCACTTTGTAAGTGCCTCGGCAACGGCATTTACCATAGTATTATTGGATATGCCCTTGGTGAGCGGGTAGAGCGGCATCAGTCTGCCCTCGTATTTCTCCTTATATACCTCCGGCTTATAGAGCTTGGGCTGATTCATAATCATCCTGCCGTTCTTCTCGTATACTCTCCCGCGAAATATAAGATGAGTGCCCTCTCTGAGACTGTTTCTTAAGAAGGGCGAATTGTACCATGTAAGCTGCAATCTGCCTGTCATATCGGCTATATAGGCATTGACTATGGTCAGCCCCTTGTAGTGATTGATGGAGGCATCCTTACTGAGTATGCCCTCTACTGTCTGTGTCTTACATGGCTCCAACTCATAGAGCGGGGACGGTTTCTCGAAGCTCTCGTAGGCGCGCGGAAAATATCTCACAAGCTCCTCTGCACTGAAAATGCCGAGGCGGTTAAATGCCTCGGCAGTCTTTGCTCCTATTCCCTTAAGCTCTGTAAGTTCCATACTTGGCTAAATCACGCAGGCATGATTGTTTACTCTACCGATACCAGATAATAGTATACCGGCTGGTCGCCGCGTTCGCAGTCTACGTCTACCTCTGGATACTTGGCGCGCACAGCGTCGCAGAGGAGCTCTGCATCCTCGTCTGCCACTCCCTCGCCCGCATATACGGTGATCAAGGAGGATTCATCGTCCACCATCTTGTCTATCATCTCAAGGCAGGTATCATTAAGTATCTCGCCGACTGCAAGTATACCCCTGTCGCCTATGCACATGATATCGCCTTCCTTGATCTCGACTCCGTCTATCATGGTATTGCGCACGGCATAGGTGACCTCGCCGGTCTTGACATTGGCAAGTGCTTCCTTCATAGCCTCCAGATTATCCTCGGCAGACTCTCCCTCGGTATAATTTATCATGGCAACTATACCCTGAGCTATGGTCTTGGTCGGCACGACTACTATCTTGGTCTTGTGTTCTATCTTCGCCGCCTGCTCAGCCGCAAGTATAATATTCTTGTTGTTGGGCAGTACATATACCGTATCGGCATTGACGCTCTCCGCAGCCTTGAGTATATCGTCCGTACTTGGATTCATGGTCTGACCGCCGCCGATGATATAATCTGCGCCAAGCCCCTTGAATATATCGCTTAGACCCTTGCCTGAGCATACAGCTATAAATGCGGCAGGCTTCCTTGCGGCAGACTTGGTCTCGGTCTTACTGCCGTCCTCAGTCTCAAGCTTAGCCATAGCTGCAAGCTTGGAAGCATTCTTGATTAGCTTCTCCTCGTGCTCCTCGCGCATATTGTCTACCTT
>CAVHZK010000168.1:3364-3738 GCA_963640215.1 bacterium
GGTGTGCACATGCACCTTGACCATCTCATCATCGGCTACACAGACTATGGAATCTCCTATGCTCTCAAGGAAAGCCTTGAACTCTGATATCTTCTCCTGCGGAAGCGGCGACTCGAGATTAACGATAAATTCCGTGCAATATCCAAACTTGATATCGTCAGTGGATATCCTGCCGCGGCTTACTGCCGGTGAGTCTCCGTCCTGCACTGAGGCTGCTTCCACTCTGTCTCTAAGTACAGCATCGGACTCATCTCCGTTAAGCACGCTCAACGCGCCCTTGAGGAAGGTGACAAGTCCCTGTCCGCCTGAGTCCACTACTCCGGCTTCCTTGAGCACGGGGAGCAGCTCAGGTGTCTGCTGCAATACCTCGTAGC
>CAVHZK010000169.1:0-4060 GCA_963640215.1 bacterium
GCTGTCTCAGCAGTTGTTGTTCCCGTGCTTGCTGTTCCGCTTCCTGAACCGCCGCACGCTGTCAGACTCATTGTCATAGCCGCGCACATTATAAGTGCAAGAAATTTCTTCATATTGTTTCCCCTCCTCATAATGGCAAAGCCCGCTTTACTGTACGGTCGGGCTTTGCCCTGCATTTCATGAATAATTTATTTATACTTAAGTCTACTTACCGAGTATCAGCCTACCGCCTCATAGAGTTTCTCACCCGATACATTTTCGAGATTATGTATTGTCTCTGAGATAAGGTCAGCCTTCTCCTTGGTGATGATGTCCTTGACATTGCCGTCAAACTTGAACTTAACCTCATCAAATGTAAGTATCGGATAGAGGGCATGCATCCTGTAGCTCTTGCCATCCTTAAGGAATACGGTAACCACTGCGTGGAAGTCTGCCCTGTCTCGTGTGATTTCCTTATCGAGTTCCTCATCGACAAAGAAATTAACCTTCTTATATAGTGCTCTCATTGCAGGGTCATTTACTACTGCATCCGTGTGAAGGTCTACGCCCCATCTGCCATAATGAAGCATGAGTGCCGTGCAGAAAGGCATACTGAACTTCGCCTCGTATATATTCTGCGGATCATTGTAGAAGAGCTCTCCTACACCACCCTCATTCATGCCGACATCGATATGATCAACATTTTCCTCGATGATATCCGGATGCTCTGCCATGAGCTTTCTCATACCTTCCATAGCCGCATGTGTGCCTCCGCATGACGGATGTGGCTTGATAAGTGTAGGCTCATCCACTAAATCCCAGTTCTTGCCGAGATCCTCTATCTTGTTCCAGCGTGTCGTGGATACATCTTCCTTGAAGCAGTACAGGAAACCAAACTCACCGTCAAATGCTTCCGGGTGAGATGTAAGCCCCTTCTGCGCCATCAGCGCCGCAAGCACTCCGCCCTGAGCAGAACGTCCTGCATGGTACGGCTTGGTCATGGTGCCCATGTTTCTCTTTATGCCGCAGAAGCTTGAACATGCAGTGCCCCATCCATTAAGTGTCTGCTCTTTGTTGAGCTTGAGCAGCTTGGCGGCTGTTGCGAAAGAGCTGAGTGCATTCCAGAGACCAGTGCCGTGGAAACCTCTGTACCAAGGCTCTGAGCTTACTGCAACCTGCATCTTGGTGTTTATCTCAAGTCCTACAACGAATGCTGTAAGCAGCTCCTTGCCGGTGGCGTGAACCATCTCACCTACAGCTAACATAGGAGCAACAACTCCTACTGAGGGGTGAGACAGAATGTAATGATCATCGAAATCGATAGCGTGTGAGTACATACCATTGGCAAATACTGCGTTGAGTACATCTGTCTTATCATTTGAATTGATAAGCGTGCATTCCTTCTTGCCGCCGTAGGTCGCAAGATAATCTCTTATAACCTCGCCTATGGACTCCTTCTCTCCCTTGATCGTTACTCCTACTGTGTCGAGGATACGTGCCTTGGCGTTCTCGATAGCGACTGCCGGTATATCCTCGTACTTGGTATCGACTATAAAATCGACTATCATCTGTGTGTACTTTGAAGCTCCCATACTTAATCTCCTTTCGTGTCTGTATGAACTGCTTACTTCCTATTTATCTTCTTCAGATGCTCTATCAGCCCGCCGTCATTAACCAGCTCAATGATGTGCGGCGGCAGCACGGAGCAATTGTATTGCTTGCCCTGCGTGACGTCCTTGATGACTCCGTTGACGGGGTCTACCTCTAACTCATCGCCGTCGTTTATCTCGCCAGCCTGCGGACAGGTGAGCACCTTCAGTCCGATGTTGATGGCATTGCGGTAGAATATCCTTGCATAGAACTCAGCGATAAGTACCGATATGCCGCTTTCCTTGATAACTATCGGGGCGGTCTCACGGCTTGAGCCAGAACCGAAGTTCTTGCCTGCCACCATGATATCTCCCGGCTTGACCTTCTTAGAGAAATCAGGGTCTGCGCCTTCCATAGCGTGCTTTATCATCTCCGGCATGGGCATCTCCATCGTGTAAGCCGGATTGATAAAATCAGTATTGATATTATCTCCGAACTTCAATACCCTGCCTTTAATCGTATCGTTTTGCATAGCCTTCCCCCTTATACCTCTCTTGGATCTGTGAGTCTGCCGGTCAGGGCACTGGCTGCAGCTGTTGCTGCCGATACCAGATATACGCCTGCCTTGCGGCTGCCCATACGTCCTACAAAGTTGCGGTTGGTGGTTGACACGCAGTTCTCTCCGTCTGCAAGTATGCCCGAATGATATCCGACACAGGCTCCACAGGTTGGTGCGAGTATGGTGGCTCCAGCCTCCGAGAGCGTATTGAGTATGCCCATCTTGGCTGCTGCCTCCCATACCTTCTTGGAGCTGGGCGATACCTCTAACTTGCAGCGACGGTCTAACTTCTTGCCCTTTAATATCTGTGCCGCAGCTATCAGGTCTGTGAGTCTGCCTCCGGTGCAGGAACCTATATAAGCTCTGTTTATCACCGTGGTGTCAACATCCTTGACATCGCATACATTATCCACTGCGTGCGGACATGCCACCTGCGGCACTAACTCATCTGCCTTGTAGTTAAGCGTCTGCTCATATTCGGCATCTGCGTCACTCTCGTACTTATATATGGTCTTGGTGCAGCCTATAGCCTGCAGGTACTCCTCTGTCACCTTGTCACAGGACATAAGTCCTGCCTTGGCGCCCGCCTCCACACTCATGTTAGAGATACACATCCTCTCGTCCATGGGGAGAGCGTGTATCGTGTCTCCCGCGAATTCCATAGCCTTGTAGGTAGCACCCGAGTGACCGACATCTCTGATAGTCCTAAGGAATATATCTTTGGCATATACTCTGTCGGGGAGCTTGCCTGTCCAGTTGATGAGTATGGACTCAGGTACTCTCAGCCATATCTCACCTGTGCAGAGCACTCCTACCATCTCGGTCGAGCCTATGCCGGTGCCGAAGCATCCGAAGGCTCCTGCGGTAACGGTATGTGAGTCTACTCCGACTAACAGTGTTCCCGGTATATCGAATCCGTTCTCTGCCAATATCTGATGGCAGGGTCCCTGCTCCTCGAAATAATGCTCTATCTCGTTATCAACACTCCATTTGCGGTTGAAAGCTACGAAATTGGCCTGTGCCACGCTTCCGGGCGGGCAGTAGTGGTCGCATATCAGCACCACCTTGTCCTTGTCCCATATCTTGCCGCCGACCTCCTCCATGCCGGGTGCCACATACCACGGTCCCAAGGTGTCATCCAACATAGCCGTATCTACCTTGGCTATGACTATGTCGCCTGCCTTGACCGCTGCGCTGCCCGAACATCTCGCAAGTATCTTCTCGGCTAATGTCTTGCCCATATCTGTCACCTCTTTAGACTTTCGCCGGCTCTGCGCCTGCCTTCTGCTCTCTGACTGCTCTCTCGTACTTGTCAAATTCGATAGCAACATGATGTCCGCTGTAGACTCCGTTGATGTTCTTCTTCATCTCCTTGGCTAACTCTATCAGCTCAAACACATCTATGCCTGTATCGAATCCGTCGCGATTCAAGAGATATACCAAATCCTCCGTAGAGGTATTGCCCGAGGCTCCGGGAGCAAACGGGCATCCGCCAAGTCCTCCGAGCGAGGTATGTATAATGTCCGCTCCGTTCATCGCAGCCATCCAGCTGTTGATGATGCCGTTGTTGCGGGTATCGTGCATATGAGCCGTGAGCGTCGTGTCCGGATATTTCTCCTTTACTGCTGCAAATGCGGCCTTGACCTGTAGAGGTGTAGCCGATCCTATAGTATCCGCTAACTCGAAGCTCCTTATCCCGAGTCCGTAACCGTAGTCCACAAACTCCATGACTCGGCTTAAAGGTATCTCGCCCTCAAAGGGACAACCGAATGCCGTAGCCAGTGACAGCGTGATATTCATATCTGGGTATTCCCTGATGATGGCCTCGAGTCCTTCCTTGGACTTCTCGTGTGTGCTGCCGATATTGGCTAAGTTGTGACTCAGCGATACCGATACCACATACGATACGCTCTTGATGCCGCATTCCGTAGC
>CAVHZK010000170.1:0-4089 GCA_963640215.1 bacterium
TTGCCCCCAAACGGTTTTCAAGACCGCCTCGTTATGACCGCTTCGATACCTTTCCTTAAATGTGCGATAACGCATCGCGCCTATGAATGATATACTACTTGACCTTTCTTGTCAAGTGCGACCTTGACGCGCTCCTTGACAAGCACCTTATCGCCCCCGACAGCACTTTTTACCGTCTTGCAAGCTCATACATACACATAGCTGTGCGCATCTCTTTCTGTCTCCGTCTGCTATCCATACATGCAGCTGCTCCGCTTACTCGCTGCGTAACGCATCTATCGGGTTAAGCCTGGCTGCGCGGCTTGCGGGCATGTATCCGAATATAAGTCCTATGCCCACTGATACGCTAAATGATATAAGTATGGCACCGAAGGTCGGCGTGCAGCTCATGCCCATAGCCGTACCTATCACAGTCGACAGAACTGATCCTACCGCTATACCTATAAGTCCGCCTATGGTGGAGGTCACTGCCGCCTCTATGACGAACTGAGTCATTATAGCCATGCGCTTGGCACCGAGTGCCTTCCTTATGCCTATCTCGCGTGTGCGCTCCGTTACCGATACGAGCATGATATTCATGACGCCCACTCCGGCAACCAAGAGCGATATGCCTGCTATGCCGCCGAGCATCAGCGATATCTGATTGACCATGCTGTTCATCTCTTTAAGCATGGCAGAATTGGCATAAACATAGTAGAGGTCCTCGCTCTTAAATATACCATTGAGGAAGTCCTCGAGATCCGTCGTGGCTGCGTCGGCATCATTTACATCTCTGACTGTAACTATAAATGACGAAACCCTGCCGCTCTTGGCTATCTTGGCAGCCGTGGAATACGGTATCCACACGTAATCATCAAGCCCGCCCGCCTCGAGGTTCTCCTCATCCTGACGCGCACACACGCCGACCACGGTGAACATATTGCCGTTAATCTTGATATTCTGACCTATGGCCGCATCCGCGCTCCCGAACATATACCAGGCCGTATAATATCCCATGACGGCCGTCTTGGTGTTGCCCACCGTATCTGCGTACGAGAGATTACGTCCCGCCTCTATGGTGTAGCCCTTGATAGACAGATAATCCTCCGAATACCCGCCTATGGAGGTATATTTCATCGTGGTGTTGCCGTATTTGAGCTTACCGCCCATCTCTGCCGTGGGCGTCATGTGCGAATACATATCAGAATGCTCCGAGATATACTCATACAGCTCATCCGTATCAAGCGAACGCGAGGGAGTATTGGTGACAGTGATATTTATCTGATCTACACCCATATCGGCAAAGCTGTTCATCATGGAACCCATATAACCGTTGACTATGGATACGAGCATGATAACAGAGGCTACGCCGATAATAATACCGAGCATAGTCAGAAATGAACGCATCTTGTTAGCGGCGATCGAGCGGATCGCCATCTTAAAGCTCTCCATATTCCTCCGCGCTGCCGTCAAATGTTATCCTGCCGTCCATGATCTGCACGACACGCTTCGCCTGTACTGCAAGCGTCGGATCGTGGGTAATCATGACTATGGTATTGCCCTCTTCGTTAAGCTGTCTGATGTAGCCCAGCACCTCACGGCTCGTCCTTGAATCAAGCGCTCCTGTCGGCTCATCCGCCAATATAATGGACGGTGACCCAGCAAGCGCTCTTGCTATAGAGACTCTCTGCTGCTGTCCTCCCGAGAGCTGCTGCGGCTTGTTGTATGCCTTGTCGCTAAGTCCAACCTTCTCAAGCTCCGCGAGTGCCTTGGCTCTGCGCTCCGACTCCTTCACTCCCTGATATAGGAGCGGCAATTCGACGTTTTCAAGTATATTGAGCTTCGGCAGCAGGTTATATTGCTGGAAAATAAATCCGAGCATGTGGTTCCTCGCCTCGGCAAGCTCGTTGTCGCTCATAGCGCTTGTATCACGTCCGCCGAGATAATAATTACCGCTCGTCGGGACATCGAGCGCACCTATGATATTCATAAGCGTGGATTTGCCGGAGCCGGATTTGCCGACTATGGCTACGAATTCGCCGCTCTCTATATCGAGACTGATATCGTCGTTGGCTCTGACCTCCTCATCTCCCATCTTATATATCTTGGAGATGTGCTTGAGGCTGATGAGAGGCATATCTTCAGTACCTGCCATCTCAGGGTCCTCCCGGTCCGCCGCCGTGACCGCCGTCACCCGGACCTCCGTACATATACATGTCATCGCCCCAGTCTGAGCCGCTTGCTACGGAGTCCTTGACATATATCTCCTGACCCTCTGTGAGTCCTGAGAGTATCTCCACATAATTGCTGGAAATGATGCCTGTCGTAACCTGTACAGCCCTGTAGCCGTCCGGCACATCGCCAAGGTACTGCGTAGCGGAGGTACCTACACTCTCCGCGCTGTCACTGTCACTCTTGCCGCCTGACGCAGCTAAGCTGCCGAGTATTGCTGTCTCACCGCCGTCCATGCCGCTGCCCGCGCTGCCTGCACCTTGAACTTTGTCTCTGCCGCCCTTTTGTCCGGGTCCGCCGCTGCCGCCGGGTTTGTCGCTGCCGCCGTGGCCTCCACCTGACTCCCCACCTGTGCCCCCATGAGTACTACCGGAGACTCCGCCTGCTGCGCCATCATTAGCACCGGCAGCTCCGTCTGCTGTGCCTGTGCCCTGTGCCTGTGCATCCGTAGTCTCAGCCATTTCAGCCACATTACCAGCTGCATCCGAGCCCGCATCGCCTATTGACGTATCATCCTTCACATATACTATATTTCCACGCTGCAGGGCTCCGGACGGCACTATCAGGGTGTCCTCTGCCGATTCCAGTATAATAGTTCCGTTTACGTTCATGCCGGGGAGCAGTCCCTCGCTGTCGTCAAGCGTCACCACTACCGGATAGGTTGTAACACCATTGGAGGCAGTTCCGTTCAGTCCGACATTTGACACATGCCCATTGAAGCTCTGCCCCTCGAACGCATCCGCCGTGACCTTGACATCCTGTCCGACCTTGACCTTGGATATATCCAGCTCATCTATACTCATCTGGAAGGTAAGCTCAGACAGATCGTATATGAGCGCAATACTGCCGGTGTCATTGATCTTCTCTCCTACCTGCAGGCTCTTGGTGATGACCTGTCCTGATATAGGTGCGGTAATGGTGTACTTATCTATGGTCTCGTCTAACTGTGTCTTCTGATTTTCTGCGCTCTTTAAGCTATCCTCTGCATTATCTACCGCATCATTTATGGTTTTAAGCGCATCCTTTAGGCTGTCTGCTGTCACGGTAAAGAGCGGAGTGCCGTTTGTCACATACTGTCCCTCCGTGACCAAGACCTCTGCTACAGTCACATTCTCAGTGATATCTATCTTGAAGTCCTCAGACTTCATCGCTGTAAATGTGCCGCTGCTTAAGGAATGTATATCCCCCACATAAGCATTGGCAGTATCCGAGTCCGTGATGCCGCCGGGATTGGTGACATATATCTCTATATACTTCACCGGTATGCTGCCGCTCAAGGTCTCTGTGAGATCGCTTATTGCCTTAATCTTGCCGGGCACCACCTCACCGGTATCATTTATCTCGACCAACATATCCTGACCCACGGCAAGCTGTGCAGCATCCGTATCAAGAAATGCCGCGCGAAAGCTCATCTGAGCGTCATTATAGAGCTCTGCTATCTTGCTGTCCTTGCCCACACTGTCACCAGACTTGACAGTGATGTTCCTTACGTATCCGTCCTTGGACGAGAGCACCGTACCGTTATTAAGCTTAGCCAGAGCCTTGTCCCTGTCGCTTACCGCGTCATCGTAGCTCTTCTGCGCCTTCTCGAGACTGCGCGTCGCGTAATCAATATCAGCGCTTATATCTGAGGTATCTACTACAAAGAGGACCTGCCCCTTAGTGACCCGATCTCCCTCCTCAAAATCGGCCGAGATTATCTCGCCGCCCACCAAGGAGGTGACGGAGTAGGTGTTCTTGGGTGACAGCGTGCCTGAGGAGCTTAGCTCATTGGATATACTGCCGCGGGTAACATATCCGATTGAACCTCCCTGCGGCATAGCAGAGGTATCAGCTCCGGATTGATTATGCTTTACTATAAATGCGACAAGTACACAC
>CAVHZK010000171.1:0-3047 GCA_963640215.1 bacterium
CTTTAAGCTTACTTGCTTTTTGTTCATCATCACAATAGTTATGTATATCAGAAATGAAGGCGATGCGCGTATTACGCGTACCGCCTTGCCCAGCACGATAGTAATCAATCTTCAGTTGGCGCCGTTCCCATGCACTTCTTAATGCTGCCGCAATGCTTATCACGACACAGAAGCCTAGGATAACAGCTCCTGCAACATATAAATTCATAACGCTCTCAAGCGGAATCGAACCGCTATCTACAGCTCCGGAGGCTATCGTTCTATCCGTTATACTATGAGAGCTTGGCTGTGTTGTGGATTGCAAGAGCACGCAGTGCAAAACAATCCTGATAACTGTCGGAGGCTATCTTACTTTGGTCTTACTGCGTAGGCATGCCTCGCCCTGCAACAGTCTTAGATTATACTTGAAAATACATATAGTGTCAAACCGCGCAAGGTGTGCGGGTCTGCTTAAGCCATAACTATCTTTTTGTGCTATTGCTGTTCACTCCGGCAGAGAAAATAAGCCCCGCCTGCCGCTTACGCGGCCGACGGGGCTCTAAGCCTATCTGCCTATTTACCTGTACTGCTCAAGGAACTGCTTGAACATGTCGTATATTTCATCATTTCCGTTAGCTTCGCCCTCGGAGCTATCGCCTGCTGACTCATTAGGCTGTGACTCCTGCGGTGCGTCCTTACCATCAGCACCTTGCTCGGGCTTAAGTCTTCTGTCGTCTGGTCTGCCATTTCTATCATCCGGCTGAGCATTTCTGTCATCTGGCTGGGCATTTTTGTTGTCGCCTAACTTGTCCTCAGCTGAAAGCTCCGACTTACTGCTGTCCTGCTTGGCTCCAAGAGTCACGCTTACTACCTTCTCGGTATATACGCCGTTCTCAAGTCTCTGGACAGTTATGTCTACGGTTGTACCCTTCTCGTAGTATCTCACGAGATTAGCCAAATCCTCGGCGCTGCTTACGCTCTGGTTGTCGAACTTGGTGATGATATCATTCTTCATCAGTCCGGCGTCCTTGGCGGGAGATTCCTGTATATCCTCCTCTGAGTATCCCTCCTGTGCCTCGTCGGAGAACCCTCTGATGATAACGCCTGCCGGTATACCCAGTGCATCTGCATTCTGCTGTGATACAGTATTCATATAGATGCCGAGACGACCCTGATCCTCCTCTGCGACCTCGACTCTCGTCTTGGCATTGGAGAGATCCGTTATAACCTGATTGACCTTATATATCGGTATGCTGTAGCCTATGCCCTCTACTGCAGTGTTGGAGAGCTTAGCCACGTTTATGCCTATGAGCTCGCCGTCCATGTTAAGCAATGCTCCGCCGGAGTTGCCGGGGTTGATAGCTGCATCGACCTGTATGAGGTTGGAGTAGGTCGTGTTCTCTGCCTGTATCTCTCTGTCCAAGGCTGATATGTATCCTACGGTCACGGTCTGTCCATAGCCCAAAGCGTTACCTATAGCGATAACTCCCTGTCCGGGCTTTAGGTCCTCGCTATCGTGAAGCGTAGCGACTTTTATCTCCTTTAGGGTGTCCTCTGGTATGTCCGTAAGCGGTATGGCAATGACAGCTATGTCAATGCTGCTGTCCGTGCCCTTGATGGCTGCATCTACTGTCGTACCATCTATAAAGGTTACTGCTAACTCCTTGGAATCCTCTACTACGTGATTGTTGGTCACTATAAGCAGCTCATCATCCGTCTTCTTGAGTATAACGCCGGAGCCTGAGGCGTCACTCTCGTATTCCTGAGTGTATCCGCCGCCATAGATATAATCAAAAATGTTGCTGTAGCCCTGTTGTCTTATAACCATGGTGTTGGTGATACTGACAACCTGCGGCATGGATGCCTCTACTATGTCCGACACATCGAGTGTTGCTACGCTGCTGCGCGTGCTGCTCTCGCGGCTCTTCGTGCTCTCGTCTGTCGCCTGAGTTGTCTCCTGCTGCACGCTCTGCTGCGTGCTATCGCTTGCTGCTGCAATCTTATCGCCTACGCCGGATACATAGGTGACCCCGACCACAGCGGCTCCTGCTACACCGCCGAATAATATCGCTGCGGCAATTATAGCTAATACCCTCTTCATGTATTTATCCTCCTGATCATAGCTGTAATATATGGCTTATATTAAGCTGTACTCTGTGCTTCTTGCTTGGCGACGGAACGTCCTTAGCCTCCTTGACTGCTTTCTGCCGTATCGCCTCTACTGACAGGCTTAAGCTCTGCCTGTCTTGTAGTTACCATTTTACCCATATTTATGTCGAAAATGTGTCTTGTGGTAGATAAATTAAAACTTTGTACTGAATGTACTGACAAAAGACTATACGGGTTATAATTTGCACGCATGAATGCATAAGCGCTTCGACAATCCGCACTTTTATAAAGCTTGCTAAATCCCGGAGAAAAATCACAAACCCCTGCAGTTTCCTGCAGGGGTTTGAAAAGCATAGCTATTTGTACTTATACCAGCTCTATAAGGACTTCCATTGCTGCGTCGCCCTTACGCTGACCGATCTTGACGATGCGTGTGTATCCACCGTTACGGTTGGCATACTTTGCGCCGTACTCGTCAAATATCTTGTTGGCAAGGTCAACCTTCTTGGTGTTGGCCTTGCGTCCCTGTGCCTTGGACGGAACCTCGGTTACATCATAGAGCACTGAGAGCATCTTGCGTCTTGCGTTAAGCTTGGACGGCTTGTCCTTCTTGATAGTCTTGTCGACCTCGTCATAAACGGTAACCTTACGCTGTACTCCGTTTATCTCCTTGGTCTCCTTGATGCGCTTGCCGTTGGCATCCTTCTTGGCTACCTTAGCCTTGACTGTTACCTCCTCGAAGTTGTCCTTCTCCTTAACTCCGAGTGCGATAAGCTTCTCTGCTATCTTGCGTATCTCCTTGGCTCTTGCCTCGGTGGTAACTATCTTGCCATGATAGAGGAGAGCGGTAACCTGATTCCTCAGGAGTGCCTTCCTCTGTGAGGCTGTCCTGCCTAACTTTCTGTACATTGCCATTATATTGTCCTCCTATTGTGCCTGTGGTCTTATCAATGGGATAA
>CAVHZK010000172.1:0-3047 GCA_963640215.1 bacterium
GGACAGTATAGGTGTGAAGCTTAGCTGCTGATAATACAGGCACCTGTTGTCCGCTGTGCCGTCGATGCGCTCGTTGGTGATGGAATTTATCCAGTCGACAAAGTAAGTGTCTATCGGCACTATATTGAGGGCATCATTTATCGACTTCACCTCTGTCTCCACCGAGGCCTTGGTATAGCTGATGGCATCAGTAGATACTCTGTCGCTGCTCGTTATGTATGTGATAAAGTCCTTGGGATACTCGACTGTCTTCTGCGTCTTGGGATTGTCGCCTATGGTTATCTTGTATCCCGTCACAGCTCCGAACATGTCGTTTGAGCCATTTATATTGTTGGTCAGTATGGTAAATACCAGCTTGGACTGCTTGGCGTCACTGTTGATATAGATATCGCGCGCGGTATGGTCATACATCTCCTGCGCACCGCACTTAACCTGCACCTGTGCAGGCACAGCCTTGGTCGTGCTGTCTCCCGATATAAATTCCTGCTCCTCTGCGGAATTGACATTTATCCTGTACATCTTGTACATGGCGGCAATGCCGTAGAAGTTGACATAGGACTTGGGCGTGCCGGTCGAGGTATTGTCCTCTGCCGACACCATGGAGTAGAGCAACGAGTTCTCGTTCTCTATCTTGACTCTGAGTCCGTTGGGCAGACTTCTGTTGAATTTGCCGTCAATATGACGCACGTACTTAGGTATATCAGCCTTCGGCTGTCCCTTGTCGTAGAAGCTCTTGGGCGCTATGCGGAAGCTCGTCCACTCACCGTTACCCCATATTCCTACCTTCTCGTATTCCTCGATATCTGGCACTACATACTGATAATAAAGTGCATTAAGCGGCGAGGGCTTGTTGGCGTCATTTCTGAGCTGCTCTACCCTTACTCTGCCCTCATACCAGAATCTCGGCGCATAATATCTCAAGCGGCCGTGGCCGTTATGCCAGAGCTGCGACGACTTATCCGATGCATTTATAAGATAATCCGCGTCATAGGTTCCGCCGTAGGAGGGAGTATCTCCCTCAAGGTGCAAGGGTCTGTAGCTAAAGTATCCGCCGTTATTGTCATCGGTCGAGAAGAGATACTCTCCGACCTCTAGGGCAGGATTGTAGCTTGTATCCCAGATCTTGCCCTTTAGGTCGCCCTGATTGTATCTCACCTCATACTGGTGGCTGTTAATGGTGATATTGAATTTCCTTGTCTCTGTGGAGCTCGTAGATGCTGATGAACTGTCTGCCAATGCGACTGCCTCATCGTCAGCTGAGAGGAGCATAGGCTCTGCTTCCTCATCCTGTGCGTCGAGCTCACTATCAGATATAACGCTTACCTCATAGTCATCCTCGCTGTTGCTCGTGCCCTTAACTGAGGCTACAGCTATATCTCCCTCATCGGCAGATACAAATTCCGTAAGACTCAGCACGGCATCATGTGCCAGCCTTAGGTCTACGGTCTTCTCCGTCTCGTAGGGCGTAAATACCAGCTCGCCCAACACCTGTGCCTCATCGGAGCCTGTGTTGGATGCGGTAAGTACAGCTGTAGCCATGGTCTGCTCGAGACCCTCACGGATTACCTTTATCCTTACCTTATCATCCTCTGCCTCGTAGCTGTCGGCGCTGAAGCTCAGCTTGGAGTGTCCGTCCGCCTCGTCATCCTCTATGACCACGGTCATATTGGTAGCCTTGTATGCCTCTACATTGTCCGAGGTCTCGGTAATGATTACCGAGAACATCCTTGAACCGTCGGATTTCGCATTGTCGTAGGTCCTGAATACAAAGAGCGCTTCATCCTCGCCCGGCTCAAAGTATATGGTCTGCTCACACGAATACGATATGAGACTCATGTATTCGGGCATGATAGCCCCAAGGAGCTGATCCGTGAAGCTCGAATTGACATTGACACTCGGCACGCCCTCACGCGTAGGCACGCCTGTCTGTTCGTATTTAAGCTTGGCGAGTGCACTTACGCCGCTCGTAACACCAGTCTCGTCAGACTCTCCATCTGCTACTGCCTTCTGTGAGATAAGCTCTACGTCCTGCGGCTCGTAGTCGTCTGTGTCCTCGTCTGTATACTCACTCGGTGTTCTGTTGGGCTTATTGGGAGCGATGATGACCTTGCTGCCCTCATCTAACGTATTGTCGTCATCGTCGTCTGCCGCCTGCTCTGCCTCCTGCTGCAACGCCTTCTGCTTGGCGGCATATTCTGCGTATTCTGCTGCGAGCTGGGCTGTGCTGACACTCGTGCTACCGGTCTCCGTGACGCTCTTGATGGTGATAGAGTCTAAGTCTATATCGCCTGACTCATCATCTTCGTCCGCTACCTCTATCGCATCGTCTGCAGTGAGGCCCTCATCCGCTGCTATGCCATCGCCTATTGCATTGTCGTCAAGTGTATAGCCGTCGTCAAGCGCGGCAACTCCGTCGTCTGCTGCAGCTTCTTCATCAAGAGCTGCACCATCAGCGTCAAGCTCCTTACTTGCCGCATCGTATGATAGCTCTCCCGGAGTCTGTACTCCGTCTACAGCTATATCGTATTGCTTTATCTCAGTCGTATCACCATTGCCCTCTGCGATACGCTGAAAGATATTCTTCATACCGGCGTGCTCGGCGCTCTTATGCTTGCCCTCTACGCGGTAGTCCTTGCCATATACGGCGGTCAGATCAATGGTATGTATCTTGACCCAAGCGCGCTCCGAGGTATCGCCCTCGCGATATATGGGTACGCTCAGCAGGCCGTTGCCCTCTAAGAGCTGGACGGTGGAATTGCCCATGTAGACGTAATCGCCATCAGCCGGTACATTTGGAAGTCTCTCGCCGCCTATATATTCGGGCTCGACGTCCAAGGTGTCGGCAAGAGTATACATCGGCTGCATAAATGCCATCAGCGATGCCAATACGATTGATAATGATCTCTTTACAAATTTCATACAATGCTCCATAGGCAGCCCTGCTACAGACTGCGGATTCTTCCCCGACCTACAGCCAAGCTCTGTTCAATTCCTTACCTGACTTTAAGTCTTTCTCCTAAAAAATATGCAAATTTACGTAATTATAT
>CAVHZK010000172.1:3057-6909 GCA_963640215.1 bacterium
TAATTATATCACCTTGAGGTGTCTTCGACTTAATTTTTTTCATTAAAAGTGTTGCCAAACGGCTATTCGTACTGCGTGTTTACACTTAAGGGCGCATAGCCACTTGGCGCCTGCAGACACGCAGGCATGGTTGGTTATTTTTTGTCAGTACTAAATAATTGCATATCACAGATCTCTAAAATGGAAGCTCTTCCTGCCTGATGCGTAATCCCCTACTGTCTGCCCGCTGCCGTACAGCTTGTACTTGTAGCTCATCAATCCATCCAGTCCGACGGGGCCTCTTGCATGGAGCTTGGACGTACTTATGCCGACCTCTGCACCGAAGCCATATCTGTAGCCGTCCGCAAATCTCGTGGAGCAATTCTGGTATACGCCTGCCGAGTCAACCATCTGCATAAAATGCTCTGCCGTAGCAGCATTTTCAGTGATAATGCAGTCGGTATGATGCGAGCCGTACAGATTGATATGCTCTATCGCCTCATCCACATCTCCCACTATCTTCACCGATATCTCAAGGTCAAGATACTCTCTGTATTCCTCCGGCTCCAGGAGCTCGGCATCTATAATGGCGCATACCTCCTTATTGCCGTGTATGCGTACCCCCGCCGCCTTAAGCTCCGTGGCTATACACGGCAGAAAGGTCTCTGCTATGTCACGTTGCAAGAGCAAGGTCTCTGTCGCGTTACAAGCCGCTGTATATTGAGTCTTGGCATCAAGTATGATGGGTACTGCCTTCTTGATATCCGCATCCTTATCTACATATATATGACATATACCGTCCGAGTGCCCCATGACCGGTATGCGTGTGTGCTCCATGATATAACGCACAAAGCTGTTGGAGCCGCGCGGTATGAGCAGATCCACGCTGTCCTCGCATTTAAGGAGCTCATCTATCTCGCTGTGCTGCTCCGCCTGCACAAGGCACATCACGGGCAGTCCTGCCTTCACTGCCGCCTCATGTATCAGCTTAAACAATATGCGATTGGTATGAGCCGTCTCCTTACCTCCCTTAAGCACGGCGCAATTGCCGCTCTTAAGGCAGAGCGAGGATATCTGCACCAAGGCATCAGGTCTTGCCTCAAATATCACACCGATGACTCCTATCGGACAGCTCACTCTCTTAAGTACGAGCCCTTCGTCAAGCTCTCGCTTGAGCGTAATCTTGCCTATGGGATCAGGCAGGGCGATGAGCTGCTCTATGCCCTTTATGCAGTCGCGCAGCTTGTCCTCATTAAACTTAAGCCTCTTGCATACTGCCTCGGATACGCCAGCCTCATGCGCTGCCTCAAGGTCTAAGGCATTTTCATCATATATATCGTCTGCCCTACTC
The DNA here is from genome assembly GCA_963640215.1 of bacterium. Classification (GTDB taxonomy): domain Bacteria; phylum Bacillota; class Clostridia; order Lachnospirales; family Lachnospiraceae; genus Avilachnospira. Next base: position 4,388 of record CAVHZK010000172.1, read on the forward strand.
TCAAGTCTCTCGGCTATCGCCTTGAGAGCGGCATTACGCAGCTCCCCGTCCGATGCTGCCATCACAGGCGCTGCCGCCTTCATCTTAAGTGTATCTTCTCTTATGCTCATATCTTGATTCCTCTGTCTTATCCTGCGGTACCTGCAGGTCACATGCCCGGTCAGGTATATCTTCCTGCATGTCTTTCCTATATATCAATACGGCAGCTTGTTTGCCTATGCAGACTGCTGCCGTATGTATGTGTTCCTTAAATAATTGCCGCGGCATTCGTCATAGACTCAAGCAAGCTCAGCCTTCTTCCTCATTGCTCGCTAAACAAGCTACACATTCGCATTTTTGGCTATCGCCCCACATAGCTCATGCAGGTCAAGTTGACAATGCCGCTATCTCCTCACGCACCTTGCGCATCATTTCCTCGTAGGTCGCAAGCTTCGCCCGCTCCTCCTCTATCTTAGCTGCCGGTGCCTTGGAGATGAATTTCTCATTGGAGAGCATGGCATGGGAGCGCTTTAGCTCGCCCTCAAGGCGTGCCTCCTCTTTCTTCAGTCTCGCAAGCTCCTCTGCAGTATCCACAAGCTCATTCAACGGTATATAGACCGTGGCGTTGGAGGTCACGGCTGATACCGCATTGGCATCAATATTACTCTTATCCTCCTGCACTCTCAGCTCTGAGGCATTTACAAGAGAGGCATATACATTGCCCGCTGCCTCAAACGCTGCCCTTATCGCAGCATCCGCGCTTACTACTATGACTGAGAGCTTCTTGGACGGTGGCACATTTTTATCTGTGCGTATGCCCCTTACGGCTCTTACAGCCTCTTTGAGCCCTTCTATCTTGTCTGCATCCTCCTTGAAGCTCCACTCATCCGTGTGCTCAGGATACTTGGAGATCATTATCGACTCCTCGCCGGTAAGATTTACAAATATCTCCTCGGTGATGAAGGGCATAAAGGGATGCAGCATCTTAAGTCCGTTTACAAGCACGGTATTAAGCGTCCAGAGCGCCGCGTCCTTGGATGCCGCGTCGTCTCCCCTCAGGCGTGCCTTGATCATCTCTATATACCAGTCGCAGAGCTCATCTCTGAGGAAACTCATCACATTGTCGAGGGCAACGCCCAACTCAAATGAGTCCATGTTGCCGGTCACGCGCTCTACGGTATCATTCAATACGGAGAGTATCCATCTGTCTTCCTTCTCCGTCCTGATACCCTCCGGTATCACTCCGTACGGAGCATTAAATGAGTCTCTCAGTGCCTCGCTTGTATGCTCCATATTCATCATGATGAATCGAGCGGCATTCCATACCTTATTGGCAAAATTACGCGCATTAATGACCTTGTCATCCGTAAAGCGCATGTCATTGCCCGGTGCATTGCCCGTAAGGAGGGCTGCGCGGAGTGCATCGGCTCCGTATTGCTCAACTATGAGCAGCGGATCTATGCCGTTGCCGAGGGATTTACTCATCTTGCGTCCCTTGGCATCACGCACAAGTCCGTGTATCAGCACTGTATCAAAGGGGCATTTGCCGGTCTGCTCTATGCCGGAAAATACCATGCGGATAACCCAGAAGAATATAATGTCATATCCCGTCACTAGGACGTCATTAGGATAGAATTTCCTAAGCTCCTTGGTGTCCTCCGGCCAGCCAAGCGTTGAAAAAGGCCACAGTGCCGAGGAGAACCAAGTATCCAGCGTGTCAGGATCCTGTGTAAATGCCGTACATCCGCATTCACACTTAGCCGGTGCCTCGTGTGCCACATAGAGCTTGCCGCAGTCATCGCAGTACCAAGCCGGTATGCGGTGACCCCACCAGAGCTGACGGCTAATGCACCAGTCTCTGATATTATCTACCCAGTTCATGTAGGTCTTGGAATAATTCTCCGGCACAAACTTAAGCTTGCCCGATACAAGTGCCTTGCGGCAGTGCTCCGCGTGTCTGTCCATCTTCACAAACCACTGTGGCTTAATCATAGGCTCTACTGTGGTATTGCAGCGGTCATGTGTGCCTACGCTGTGAGTATGCGGAACAGTCTTGACCAGATAGCCCTGCGCCTCAAGATCCGCTACCACTTGCTTTCTTGCCTCATATCTGTCCAAGCCGTCATACTTGGTACCGGGCAGATCAATAGTAGCATCGTCATGCAGTATACATACCTCGGGAAGATTGTGTCTCTTGCCGACCTCGAAGTCATTGGGGTCATGAGCCGGTGTTATCTTCACGCAGCCTGTACCAAATTCCATATCGGCGTGCTCATCGCCTACTATGGGTATCTCCTTGTTGAGTAGAGGCAGTATTACATGCTTACCTATGAGCTCATTGTAGCGCGCGTCCTTGGGATTTACCGCTACGGCAGTATCTCCGAACATGGTCTCCGGTCTCGTAGTAGCGACCTCCAGGTACCTGCCCTCCTTACCGGCAACAGGATACTTGATGTGCCAGAAGTAACTCTCCTGATCCACGTGCTCTACCTCGGCATCCGAGATAGATGTGCGGCATACCGGACACCAATTGATAATACGAC
>CAVHZK010000173.1:0-6473 GCA_963640215.1 bacterium
GCTCAGTTTTCTTACGAAAACTGGCTATGTATTCATACATTTGAGGTTGCCAAATGACAGTGCATTCTTGCGTGCAAGCACGCAGCCTGCACTGTCATCCGTCAACACTTTTTTTAGATATATCACAGACGTAATTTTTACACCCGCATAATATCACAATGAATATAAGAATACAAACCGTAAAATATCACAAATATGCTGAAAATGCGGAGAATATATAAGTCTCAGCCGTCGTCACGTATCATTTTCAGAGTCTTGATAAGCGAGCGGTTGATATGCAGGATGATGGCATCAGATACATTATCAGGATTTTCGCGGAGCAGCGCATCTATGATAGCCAGATGCTGCTCAAAGTTGCCTACACGGTTACGATCATCCTTAAGAGCTGAATAGACGGCAAGCCTCATCTGCTGCACCATGATGGACTGGTACATATTGATGAGTATATCGTTGCCAGTGATGCCTATCAGATATGAATGAAAGGCAGTATCCACCTCGAATTCATCATAGTCGGAGCGTGTTCTTGCCAGCTCGAATTTACGCTGATATTCAAGCAGATGGCTCTTGGAATACATCGAGATATATCTGAGACATACCGTGGGCTCAATAAGCTTACGCGTCTGATAGAGGTCATCTATGCTCTTCTGAGTAAAGGGTGTGATACGCATACCCTTACGAGGAAAGATATCTACCAGATTCTTAGACTGCAGCATAAGCAGAGCTTCACGCAACGGAGTCCTGCCGAAAGAGGTCTCGTCGAGCAGCTGCTTCTCGTTTAATTCCTGACCCGGCAGATACTCGCAGGAAACAATCTTACGATATAAATATTCGTATGCCTGATTTGTCAATGCTTCAGCCATTTTTATGCTCCTTTTTGGTAAATGTGCATTAAAAAGCATATATAAATTTGTGAGAAATTGCAAGCAAAATTCGCCTGAATTGCATTTACATATATCAGTAAATTGTGTATGATGGCTGAAGATATATCACAGACGGAAAGAACGGATACACATTATCAACAGGAGAAATAGGTTATGGATAGAGAAAATACATGTATCAAGGATATACGCATCTATCAGGCTGTCAGCAAGCTAAGCCACCCGATTGCGGATTCCACACATGACATCAGCAAGATTGCTTTCTATGTCCTGGAGGTGGAGACCAAGGGAGGCGTGATAGGACAGGGTTATCTCTTGAGCTTCCATTACAGTCCCAATGCTATCGAGGGCGCACTTAAGGATATGAAGAAATTCGTGCTCGCGAAGGATTATCATGTATATGAGACTGCACAGGTTCAGAAGGATTACGAGATAGAGAGCGAGTATTTCGGTATAGTCGGACTGCAGAGATGGGCACTTGCTACCTTGAATGTAGCCATGTGGGATGCATGGTCAAGGACACTCGGTCAGCCTATATACCGTATGTTCGGCTGCCACAGGAGACCTATACCGGTATACGGCAGCGGCGGATGGATAAGCTATACGGACGAGGAGCTGGTAGAGGAGGTTACAGACTACAAGAAGCGCGGCTTTACCGCAGTCAAGATCAAGGTCGGCAGCCCGGATATGGAACGCGATATACGCAGACTCAATCTCGTTAGAGAGAAGATAGGCCCCGGCATGAAGATCATGATGGATGCCAATCAGGGCATGGATGTTCCGTCTTCGGTCAAGCTCATCAGCAGCGTAGAGCATCTCGGCATATTCTGGTTCGAGGAGCCTGTAGTTAATACCGACTTTGAGGGATATGCAACCATACACAGTAAGACCAAGATCAGCCTCGCTATGGGAGAGAGAGAGTATTCAACAGTGGCATTGCGTGAACTTATCGGACGCCGTGCACTTGATCTCTGGCAGCCGGATCTGATACGTCTCGGCGGTGTAGAGGCATGGAGAGACAGCGCAGCTCTGGCTAATGCCTACAACATACCTGTGTTGCCGCATTATTATAAGGATTATGATGTTCCGCTCCTGTGCACTGTTGCCAATCCTTACGGAGCAGAGAGCTTCGACTGGATAGATGCTATCATAGACAATCCTATGGTCATAGAGAACGGCTTTGCACGTCCGAGAGACGGAGAAGGCTGGGGATTCAGATTCCTGCATGAGTTTATGACAGAGGTAAAGGAGTAATAAGCATGAGAGCGATAGTACTCAAGGAGCCTTTCAAGGCAGAGACGATAGAGAGGGAGGTACCGGTACCAAAGGAGGGCGAGGCGCTCTTGAAGATGGTATGCGGCGGTATCTGCGGCAGCGACCTTGCATCCTACCGCGGACAGTCAGCCTATGTGAGCTATCCGAGGACTCTCGGACATGAGTTCGCAGCAGAGGTAGTAGAGGTCGGAGAGAATCCCTACGGTATAAAGAAGGGTATGCTCGTGACGGGCAATCCTTACTTTAACTGCAAGACCTGCTATTCATGCAGACGCGGCTTTGTCAATGCCTGCATCCACAATGAGACCATGGGAGTGCAGAGAGAGGGAGCCTTCAGTGATTATTTCACTATGCCGGTAGAGAGACTCTTTGACGGCAGCGGCATAAGCCCGGAGGAGCTCGCCTTGGTTGAGCCCTTCTGCATAAGCCATCATGGTATATCAAGAGCACATATCAAGCCGGGCGACAAGGTGCTCGTATTCGGTGCAGGTGCCATAGGTATACTTGCAGCCGTTGCGGCTAAGTGTTACGGAGCCAAGGCATATATAACCGATATCGCCGAGGAGAAGGTCAATAAGGCCATCAGTGATTTCGGACTCGAGGGCGGCTTTATCAATGACAGTGCAGAGCATTTAGATGAATTTGTACAGAAGATTACCAACGGCGATGGCTTCGATGTGACAGTTGAGGCAGTAGGTGCTCCGGCAACATTTCTTGCCAGCATAAAGGCTGCTGCAAGCCGCGGTGAGACTGTGGTAATAGGCGTAGCCAAGAAAAATGCCGACTTCAATTTCCTTGAGCTTCAGAGAAAAGAGCTCAATGTGTACGGTTCAAGAGGTGCAACCTCGGATGATTTCAGAGCAGTACTGAAATTGGTACGCGAGGGCAAGGTAGATCTGACCAAGCTCATCTCGAGGAGCTATTCCGCAGACGACGCAGGAGCAGCATTCGGAGATCTGGATGAGCACTATGGTGAAATAATCAAAGCTGAATTTAAGTTTTGAAACCTTAAATCTTAAAATATTGGGAGGGTAAAGTATGAAGAAGAGATTTATGGCAGTTGTTTCGGCACTCGTAAGTGCGTCAATGCTGTTATGCGCATGTGGCAGCTCGACGGCAGAGACAACGGCAGCAACAGAGACAGAGTCCAAGGAGGCAGCAGCATCGACTGAGGCAGCAGCATCCGGAGATGTTGTTACTATCAATGTAGGATTTGAGAACACCAATTCAGAGCCTGTAGGACAGGCCGTTGAGAAGTGGGCTGAGCTCCTCAAGGAAGAGAGCAACGGCACCATGGAGCTCAAGCTCTTTGCAAACAGCGCACTCGGCAGCAAGAGTGAGCTTATCGATCAGATGGTTATGGGTGAAAATATCATCACCATAGCAGACGGTGCATTCTATGCAGATTATGGTGTGCCGGATCTCGGCATACTGTACGGACCGTTCTTCTTTGACAACTGGGACGAGGTATGGAAGCTTATCGACAGTGACTGGTATAAGGAGCAGTGCTCTAAGCTTGCAGATCAGGGACTCACGGTATTGGGCTCCAACTGGATATATGGTGAGCGCGAGCTTATGACCAAGGATAAGGCAGTTGTACCGAGCGATATCAAGGGTAAGAAGATACGTCTTGCCAACAGTGAGATCTATGTTGAGGGCTTCAATGCACTCGGAGCTACTGCTGTACCGATGGCACTCAGCGATGTTTATACCTCACTGCAGAACGGTACTCTTGACGGAGTTGAGAATCCGCTGTCCACGCTGTACGGACAGAGCTTCCAGGAGGTTACAAAGTATATCCTTATGACAGGACATATACTTAACTTCACCACCTGGTGCATAGGCACGGATTATCTCAACACACTGACTGATGAGCAGAAGGAGCTCCTCTGCAAGACCTGCGAGGAAGCAGGACTCTACAACAACGAGCTGGTTGAGTCTGTCAATGACGATTATCGCAAGAAGCTTGAGGACGCAGGCGTTACTATCACTGATCTTTCCGAGGAGGAGAGAGCACAGTGGAAGGAAGCAAGTCTGTCCTTCTATGACAAGGGCGCTCAGTTCGGATGGACTGACGGTCTGTATGACACAGTAAAGGCTGCTCTTAAGTAAGCCTTGCTATGCAATAGGGAATCTCACGGCATAACCGTGAGATTCCAGTTTAAGAATGGTTATATGCACATGAAGAAAATACTGGATATATTGGATAAAATCGAAGTAGGGATCGCTTCCTTGGTGCTCCTTGCGCTGATCATAGTTACAGCACTCGGAGTGGTGATGAGATATGCACTCAACAATCCCTTCACCTGGGAAGAGGAATTTCAGTTGGCCTGCATGGTATGGATCACCTTTCTTGCCGCTGCTGCAGCATTCAGGACGAAGAGCCATGTTGCTATCGAGATATTGGTAGACGCATTGCCCATGAGCATCAGGAAGGTCATAGAGCTCATCATACCGGTCATCGTGTATGCTGTGCTGATATACTTTCTGTTCAGGAGCTTTGACTTTATCGAGGTTATGATGCGGACAGGCAGAAAGACACCTATTATCAAGATTCCGTATTCGGCGATCTATGTGATTGCGCCTATCTCGGTAGTCCTCATGCTCATAAGCTATACTGAGGAGAAATATTACGAATTAAGGGATTTGTTCCGCGGCAGGGAGGAAAAGGTATGAGTTCAGCAGTAGGTATTATGTCAATAGTTCTGTTAGTGCTGCTGTTCCTCAAGATACCGGTCTTTGTGGCAGTATTGGGAGCATCGGTCGTATATTTCATTATGACACCGGGTATCAACCCGGCAGTATTTGCACAGCAGGCTATAACAGGTTCGGAGAGCGTTACTCTGCTTGCGATTCCGTTTTTCGTATGCGCTGGCGTGCTCATGAATTATACCGGAGTTACCAAGAGGATCATGAATTTCTGCGCAGTGCTTACCGGCAGGATGTACGGAGGTCTCTCACAGGTAAATGTACTCCTCAGTACTCTGATGGGCGGACTATCCGGTTCCGCACTTGCCGATGCTGCCATGGAAGCCAAGATGCTCGTGCCTGAGATGGAGGCGCATGGTATAAGCAAGGCATTTTCAACTGTAGTTACAGCAGCATCAAGTATGATAACTCCGCTCATTCCCCCGGGAATCGGCTTGATACTCTACGGCTGCATTGCAAATGTATCTATAGGTAAATTGTTTGTAGCAGGCTTTGGCCCAGGCATATTGCTCTGCATCACCATGATGTTCATGGTATCGCAGATCTCCAAGAAGCGTGGATATATGCCGCTCAGGAAGGAGAAGATGACGGGCACCATGTTCTGGACCTCCTTCAAGCCGGCTATACTGCCGCTGTGCCTCCCGATTATCATTATCGGAGGCGTGCGTCTCGGTGTATTTACCGCGACCGAGGCAGGTGCCATCGCTATATTGTATGCTGCACTCTTAGGCTTTGCTTACAGGGAGCTTGGCGTTAAGGAGATACAGTTAGGTCTCAAGGAAACGCTGATGACCACCTCATCCATTATGCTGATAGTAGCAGCGGCATCTACATTTTCATGGATATTGACCAAGGAAATGATACCGCAGATGTTTACCGAGTGGATGATATCTGTTATCCACAACAAGTGGGTATTTCTCGTCGCTGTTGATATTTTCTTGATTATCGTCGGCATGTTTGTCGAGGGTAATGCGAGTATGATAGTGCTCGTACCGTTGTTTGCACCGGCAGCTGCGGCATACGGCATTGATTCCATTCATTTCGCTATGGTATTTATCTTTGCCAATGCGATAGGTGCATTTACACCGCCTATGGGTACGCTGATGTTCGTTACCTGCGGTGTTACCCAGTGTACCACCAAGGACTTTATCAGGGAGGCTGTGCCGTTCTATGGTCTCTTGTTCCTCTGCCTGCTTATACTGACCTTTATACCGATCTGCTCAACGGGGCTGGTAAATATCGTATATTAAAGAAGTGAAATAAGAGAAAATGGCTAAGAACAAGGAAAAACCTTAGTTCTTAGCCATTTTTTGTTACTGCCGGTGGCGGGACTCGAACCCGCATGGTTTCCCGCATGATTTTGAGTCATGTGCGTCTGCCATTCCGCCACACCGGCAACGGATTTATTTATAGCATAATTAGGAGCGTTAAGCAAGCGGAACCAAATTTGTCTGTTAGAAATTATGACTGTACCGTCTTGTGCAGTTTCGTGGCATGGAGTAAAATTCAAGGCATGGATTGTATCGGATTCAACAAGGATATAGATGCCTTTATCACGGAAGTTTGACACCCCAGATCGCTAAAAGCCTTGTATGGCTTTGTTTTTTTGTC
>CAVHZK010000174.1:0-8635 GCA_963640215.1 bacterium
AGAAGAACTCAAGCTCCATCTGCTCAAACTCTCTGGTACGGAAGGTAAAGTTACCGGGCGTAATCTCGTTACGGAAGGATTTACCTATCTGTCCGATACCAAAGGGCAGCTTCTTCCTTGATGTGCGCTGTACGTTCTTGAAGTTGACAAATATACCCTGCGCGGTCTCAGGTCTTAAATATACTGTATTCTTGGCATCCTCGGTGACTCCCTGGAAGGTCTTGAACATGAGGTTGAAGCTGCGGATCTCAGTCCAGTCAAAGCCTCCGCATGAGGGGCAGGCGATATGATGTTCAGCTATGAACTGCTGCATCTGATCCTGAGTCATGCTGTCTGCTGAGCCTCCCGGGATCTCCATTCCTTCCGCCTCACAGTAGTCCTCGATGAGCTTGTCTGCTCTGAAGCGCTCCTTGCACTTCTTGCAGTCCATGAGCGGATCAGAGAATCCTGCAAGATGGCCTGATGCTACCCAAGTCTGCGGGTTCATAAGTATGGCACAATCGACTCCCACATTTAACTTGGAGCCCTCGACGAATTTCTTCCACCATGCCTTCTTGACATTGTTCTTGAGTTCTACGCCAAGATTGCCATAATCCCAGGTATTGGCAAGTCCGCCATATATCTCAGAGCCCGGATATATGAATCCTCTGTTCTTGCAGAGTGCGATAATATCCTCCATTTTAATCTTGCTTCTGTCCATTTTGCTTGTCCCCTTAAAGTATTCCTATATTTAACAGCTGTGACAAAATATACTGTCACAAGGTACTACCAATTATTGCACACTTTTGACCTTGGTAAGATCGTTACACCGCCGGATTGTTGCGTAGTTTTATCATTGGCAAGCTTGCTGCACACTTCGTGTTCCCGCAAGCTTAGTTTGCAGCCAATTTTGTACATTTGACCTTGGAAGTGCGGCATACGCTTTTCACGGCATTATATCAACAAAGCCTACATCTTGGCAAGCACATCCAAGGTGCGGAATCTGTGCTTAACCTGACGTTCAAAGAGCGATTTGACATTGTTCATAAATTCGTCCGTATCAAGTTCCTCATAGTAGGCCGCATCATAGAGACTTTTGAGCGGAGATGATATACATCTCTGCCATATATCTACGGTGTTTTCCTGCTTCACTACTGAAGGCATCAGAGTGTATTCGCCCTGCAATACCAGGAGTCTGAGCTCATATATGCTCGTGATAAGCGGCTCATGGAGCGTCTTGTCCCGCAGTGCCTGCATGGTCACATACATGAGATTAAGCAGGCTCTTGGCATCAGCCTCCGGCATACCCTCCTCGGAGAAATAATCGCCTGCCTCCAACACGTACATGGCATAGACCGAGGTCTCAAAGTCAAAGGCAAGATCGTCGAAGGCATCCATGACTCTTACTCCGTGTATGCTGTATGCCCCCTTGCCCTCCGCTATGGTAAACTCTGCCGAGGTCATAGGACGCAGCGCACCCATGAGTTTGGAGCCCGACTTGGCGGCTCCTCCTGCAAATGCGGTAATCTTGCCCAGCTTATCGCTGAGTATCCTGACTCGCCTGCCGTACTCGCCCTGCGGTGCCGTGCTGATGATTATGCCCTTTACTTCCTGCTCACCCTTCTTCATCTGCGTATCTTAAATGCTGCCATGTATCGTTATCTATATTTCTTGAGGTCATAGCCGAAGCTACGCACGAAGCCCTCGTCATCTCTCCAGTTCTTCCTGACCTTCACAAAGAGTCTCAGGTTCACCTGTGCTCCAAGCTGATCCTCTATCTCAGCTCTTGCGCCAGTGCCTATGCGCTTAAGCATGGCTCCGCCCTTGCCTATGATGATGCCCTTGTGGCTGTCTCTCTCACATATAATATCCGCCTCTATATCAAAGAGTCCTCTGCGGCGCTCCTTGAACTTATTGATCATCACAGCCGTGCCGTGAGGTATCTCATCCTTAAGGAGCCTAAGCATCTGCTCGCGTATCAATTCCTCGGCAATAGTGCGCATGGGTATCTGTGTGACAGTCTCCTCGTCGTAATATAGCTCACCCTCTGGCATATATTTATATATGATATCCATGAGCTCATCCGTATTTTTGCCGGTAAGTGCGGATACACAGATAACATCATCGAAGCTGCATCTTGTCGAGTAATTCTGTATGATGCCCTCTATCGCGGTCGGATCCTTAATAGTATCCGCCTTGTTGATGACTAATACAACGGGGTGTTTTTTCTTGTTGAGCGCAGATAAAAGCTCTGCTATGTGCTCCTCCCCGGTGCCGATATAGTCCGTGGGCTCTACTATCCAGAGCACAAGATCTGCATCACCGAAGCTTCTCTCGGCGACGGTATCCATGTACACGCCTAATTTATTCTTGGCCTTGTGTATGCCAGGCGTGTCTACAAATATCACCTGCCCGCGCTCATCCGTATATACGGTCTCTATCCTGTCTCTCGTAGTCTGCGGGCGGTCTGAGATAATGGCTATCTTCTGCCCTATCAATTTGTTCATCAACGTGGATTTGCCCACATTGGGACGCCCGACAATGGCGGTATATCCGGATTTCATAGTGTGTACGCTTTCTTAAATGTTCTATAATCATGCCTGCGCGCTTGCAGGCGCCACATACTCTAAAAGTCACGGATTGCTACGCGCATACGCGCTCTCGCAATCCTCAAATGTATTCATACCCGCTCAGTTTTCTTACGAAAACTGGCTATGTATTCATACATTTGAGGTTGCCAAATACAAAAGCATTCTTGCGTGCAAGCACGCAGCCTGCTTTTGTATCCGTCAACACTTTTAGAGTAAGCTATCAGAAGAGATCTCTAACCGACTTAAAGTTAGACTGTTCTCTGTCTATCTGCCCCTCGTTGCCTATGGTGCACATTGACTCTGAATTAAGGAGTGCCCTGATATAGGCTGCGCAGTCTCGTATATCCTGCGCAGTGCATGAGAGTATCTCGTCTCTTTCCTGCTGGAGCTCCTCATCCGTCGTACCGAAGAAGCAGTCCGATATAGCTGCGAGTGCCTTGTCGGCATTAGTCAGCGGTCTGTCTGTCGCGGATATGGCTCCTATGACGAATTTTGCTACCGTACTCTCATCTCCGTCCCAATGCTCCAGATACTCCGGCAGCTCCTCGTAAACCTTGAGGCTCTTGCCTATCTCTGGATCTCTGTATGACACAAGGAAGCAGCGTCCGTTCTTGGCAAAGCTCGACATACAGCCGTAGGCTCCCCCGAGCACCCTGAGTCTGGTCCACAGATAGTCATAGTTAAGCATGACCCTCAATACCCTCAATACACCTGTGTAGCTTAAGCCTGCCTTGATAAAATCTCCGCAGCGTGCCACATAATTGACCTGTGAGCTGGACCTCAAGCCTTCGTTAAGATTGCTTATAGGCGTAACCGGATGTCCCTTGATATCGACCTTCTTATATCCGGCATTGACTCTTGGCTGGGCGAGTCTCTCCTCAAAGTCAGGCACAGCCTTATCCAGCTCTGCCTTGGCTCCCTTACTGCCGTATATGGCATAGGTAACTCTATCAGGCACAAATATCTTGTCGCGTACCATCTTAAGAGAGTCTATAAGCCGCTGCATGTGGGCAGGCTCATTACTCAGTCTGCATACTGCATTGAGGAAGTCGTAATAAGCCACACCTGTGGTCAGATCATTAAATCTCGAACCGGCCAGAGTATATGCTGAGGCTCTCGCTGCGGCAGCCAGATGCGACGCGCCTTCTAATTTCGCGCGTATGTGGCTCTTTATCTCCGGCAGCAGTTCCTTAAGCCTCTCCCTGTCATCAAGTATGGTATCACAGAGCAGCTCCGCACTCAGCTTGAAGCCTTCCTGCACCTTGTCGTCAAGCGTATGGATATCCACGCTCACCATGCCCTTAAAGCCTAACTCATCGCTATCCCTTGTGGTCACAGTCTGTGTAAGCATGGACATACCGCCAGTATTAAGGAGTATCTCATTGTATAACTCGTTGTAACTGTGGCGCGAGGTATCCATCTCACCTAACACATCAGAGAGGAGCGAGGCTAACTGTATCTCATCCTCGTTGAGTCCGTCTAACTCAAACATTATCCTTGAATATGCTATGCCTCTTGTATTGGCCTCACTGTATATGAGCTTGCCATCACGCTTGTATTCGGTCTTCTCTGCCGCCTTATCTATGTCGCTTAATTTGAGCACAGGCAGCATGGCTATATTCTCCGGACTGTCAGGTTCAGCCTGATAGTTCTTGAGGAGCTGTGTATCCTCAGCTATTTTGTCCTTCTCGGCCTCTGTGAGGCTGTCCTTATACTCTCTAAGCTGCTCGGCAAGTGCTGCATCCTCACGCTCAGTAAGCCCTGGGCTTGGCACTATATTAATCTTGGCACGGTGCCTGTTGTCGATTAGGCAGTGCTTAATCTTCTGCTCGAAGAAATCCGTATCTATGAGCTTCTTTAGCTCTTTAAGCGCATCGTTATATACTATATAGGTAAAGGGGCTCCTGTCGTAGAGCCAGCTGTCAAACATCGTTATGCCCACGGCAAGGCCAAACGGCATACTTCCGCTATCCGCCTCTCTGAGCTTAAACTCCTGATAATTAAGCTCGGCTCTTAGGTTCTTCTTACTTATGCCCTTTTCGACAAGCTCGGTAAGAGTGTCCTCTATTATCTTGGAAAATTCCTCCTGCCTTGCTATATCGGCATGTTTGGCAGTGATAGTGAAGAAGGGCTGCTGCAGCTCCTGACATATGCCGCCGTATATCTCCTCTCCTATACCTGCCTTGATGAGTGCTTCGCGCAATACAGCTCCCGGTGAGCTTAGTAGCACGGATTCAAGCATCTGCCATGCTATCGCATTTACCTGAGTAGGCTCATCGTCTATGCAATAGCTCTCAGAGAGGTATGCCCTGCCCTCTGTCTCCTCATTGGCGCCTGCCGCATACTCGCTGTTCTCCGTTACCGGAGTCTCAAACGGAGCCTCGACATCTATATGTGTATCAAGCTCTATCCTGTCGAAATGCGAGAGATACTGCTCATCTATCCACTTGAGCTTCTCGTCCATATCCATGTCGCCGTAGAGATAGATGTAGGCATTGGACGGATGATAATATCTCCTATGGAAATCAAGAAAATCCTCGAAGCTTAGATTCGGTATGGCTGAAGGCAGTCCGCCTGACTCATGCGCATAGGTAGTATGCGGATAGAGAGCACGCATGATGCGACTCTCCAATACTGAATCAGGATTGGAAAATGCGCCCTTCATCTCGTTGTATACGACACCGTTAAGCTTAAGCTCCTCGTCTAAAGTGCCCCTGTTCAAGAGCTCGTAATGCCAGCCCTCCTGTCTGAATATCCTCGAGTCCTTATATACATTGGGATGAAAGACAGAATCCAAATATACATCCATGAGATTCATAAAATCCCTGTCATTTACGGATGCTATTGGGTATATCGTCTTGTCCGGGAAGGTCATCGCGTTGAGGAAGGTATTGAGTGAGCCTTTGGCAAGCTCTATAAATGGATCCTTCAGCGGATACTTCTTTGAGCCGCAGAGCACGGAATGCTCCATGATATGAGCCACTCCGGTTGAGTCCTGCGGCGTGGTGCGAAAGCCTATGGTAAACACCTTGTTTTTGTCCTTGTTCCTGATGACAAAGACCTTGGCTCCTGTCTTGATATGCTCATAGAGTGAGCCGGTGCCGTTAAATTCCTCAATCTCTCTTGTCTCGATCAAATCGTATGACTGGTATATGTTCTTCATCTACTTTAACATTCCCCATAAAAAAGTCTTTTAATATAGCGAAGCTCTCGCGCACACAGTTATGCACATAAAGCATACTGTCCGACTCGGCAGCTATCGCTATAGGATGCTCAATGCCGTTCGCCTCGGCAAAGCTCACGGAGCGGTACAGATGATAGTCGCTCGTTATGACTGCCACTGTAGGCTGATAATCCGGCGGATATATGCGATCGCCGGGCCCCTTGGGTACCCTGCGACGCTCAAAATCAGCATTTACCGCCCTTGCTGCGCTCGCCATGATGCCAAAGGTCGTACGTGCCTTGGCCTCTAACAGCATGTGGTCGCCCGGTATGCCGTTTAATATCAGATAGTTGTACATGGCGAAGGCCTCAGGAATGGGATCGCCTTTCTCCTGCCCTCCTGCCAATACAAATACGGTGTCGGGACTTGCGTTGTACAGCTCTATCGCCTTGTCAAGCCTATACATGAGAGTCTTGGAGATACCATCCGGATATACTCTCGAGCCTATCACTATACAGTAATCCGTCCTCTGCTCCTTAGCTCCATGCGAGCCTATCATGACGAGGTGCATGATAAATATAAAGCTTACGAGCGCCAGCCCGAAGCTTGTGAATATAAAGGTCGGCAGAAACTCCGGCATACGGTCAGCGCTGCGTCTGAATCTTCCTGCCGTCCATCCCATAGCTGCAAATGCAACAGCAAACACAAGCCATACATAGCAATACGAGGTCCTGATACCGCTGTATCCTACAATTACCCCGAAATATACCATGCACAGCCCGGCGCAGATAAAGAATATTATTGACAGCAGCTTAGTTTTCATAGAGCTTAAGTCTTGACGGCGAGCAGCTCGTAGAGCTTAGGCGTCTCACTCAAATGTATTATAAGCTTCTGCCTCGAATGAGGACAGCTCTCCTGCTCGGCTCCCGTCTCGTAGTCGTATATACCTATTACCTTAACCTTGGCGCTCTCGCAATTTGGCTTAAGTATCTCTATCTCATCTCCGACAGAGAATTTATTTTTCTGCTCTATAACCGCACGTCCGTCCGGCAGCATCTCCTCTACCGTGCCGAGATAGGTATAATTTCTGACATAGGTATTGCTGTCATATATCTGAGAGCTATGATCAGGCTTAGCAAAGTAGAAGCCTGTAGTAAACTCCCTGTAGGTACACTTTGCTATCTCCTCCTTATAGAAGGGCAGCTGGCGCTTGTATTCCTCCGGGCTCTTGAAGTAATCATCTATAGCTCTGCGATAAGCCCGTGCCGTAACTGCTACATAGAGCGCCGTCTTCATGCGACCCTCGACCTTGAGGCTGTCTATACCGGCATCTATAAGCTCCGGTATATGCTCTATCATGCACAGATCCTTGGAGTTAAATATATAGGTGCCTCTCTCATTTTCCTCAACAGGGAAATACTCTCCCGGACGTTTCTCCTCCATGACCGCATAATTCCATCTGCACGGGTGTGTACAGGCACCGCGGTTGGCGGAACGTCCTGTCATAAAGCTTGAGAGCAGGCATCTGCCGGAATACGATATGCACATAGCTCCATGCACGAAGGACTCCATCTCAAGCGAAGGATCTATCTGCTGCCTTATCTCCTTAAGCTCCTTAAGTGAGAGCTCCCTCGCATTTACAATGCGCTTTGCGCCGAGCTGTTGCCAGAACAGATACGACTCATAATTACTTGTATTCATCTGGGTCGAGATATGTATATCTATCTTGGGCGCTATGCGCCTTGCCATCATAAACAGCCCCGGGTCGGATATGATGAGCGCATCCGGTTTAAGCGCATTAAGCTCCTTGAGATAGGTTTCCGCCTCTGGCAAGTCGTAATTATGTGCAAATATATTGACCGTCACATATAGCTTAACGCCGTGGCTGTGTGCAAAAGCTATCGCCTCAGCCATGGACTCGCGGTCGAAGTTGTCCGCCTTTGCCCTCAGCGAGAAAGCCTCACCTCCGATATATACCGCGTCTGCTCCGTAGATGACCGCGGTCTTAAGTGTATCAAGATTTCCGGCTGGAATAAGTAATTCCGGTTTCTTCATTGTAAATGACCATGCCCACATATTCGTAGGCTCAACATAATATAAAAGTGACGGATTGCTACGCTTACGCGCTCTCGCAATCCTAGCTCTGAACTCAGAGCATAACGCTTAGCGACACTCCGTCACCCACGTTTAGCACCGCGCTCTCCAAGCTCTCGTCATGCTTAATCGTATAGAGAAATTCCCTCATTCGCTCGTGCGTTGTGCGTTCCCTGCGGGCTATTGCATATCTGGACTCTGTGACAGTTCCCTCCTGTAATACATTGTCAGCAAGGAGCACTGAGCCCTTATGCATAAGCTTCTTTATAAGAGGCAGCCACAATATATACTGTCCCTTAGCGGCATCAAGGAATATGAAGTCATAGCCAGCTGCACCCGTATCCGATGACGCAAGGCTCTCAAGCACCTCGCCAGCATCCCCTTCTATGAGATGTATCCTGTCCTCTAAGCCTGCACGACGGATATTTGTCTTAGCCAAGGGTATGCGCTTAAGGTAATTCTCTATGGTCACCAGCTTGGCATCCGGCGCCGCATAAGCCATGCTTATGGCGCTGTATCCTATGGCAGTGCCTATCTCCAATATGCGGTGTGGCTCAAGGAGCTTAAGCAGTGTCCTGATGAAACTCTCAGTCTCTATGCGCACTATGGGCACATTGTTACTCTCGGCATATTCACGGAGCTCCTTAAGCAGGGCATCCGGCTCTCGCTCAAGCGAATGCAGATATTCAGCGATACGCGTTGTGTTAAAGCCTGTGGGCGCAGCATTTGGTATACTCATATCGTTCATACTTGTCTCTAAAAGTGTTGCCAAACGGCTATGCGGACTGCGTGTTTACACGCAAGGACG
>CAVHZK010000175.1:0-5943 GCA_963640215.1 bacterium
GCGCTATAACATAATCGACCTGCTGCTCACTGATGCTGCCGTTCTGACGGCTTAGGCTCAGCAGGCTGTCTAAGGTACTCTCAGCCCGGCTCACACCCTCCGTGGTGCCGGATATATTTAATTCACCGTTATGCTCCGTTATATCGACACTGAAGCTGCGCTCTATCTTCTTGAGATAAGCATCGCAGCTTCCGAATATATTGGCCTCATGCTCGGCTGGAATAATTTTCTTGATTTCAGGCATATAGGATTAACTACCATACCTGCGCGTTCGCAGGCACCACATACTCTAAAAGTCACGGATTGCTTCGCGCTAACGCGCTCTCGCATTCGTCAACACTTTTAGAAATAACATAGCCTCAACTCCACAGGAATTGAGGCTATCACTCATCAATTATACTTACGCTTTCTTGCCGCTTCGGACTTCTTCTTACGTCTTACGCTCGGCTTCTCGTAATGTTCTCTCTTACGAATCTCCTGCTGGATCCCGGCTTTGGCGCAGTTCCTCTTGAATCTGCGGAGAGCCGAATCAAGTGACTCGTTCTCTTTAACGATAACGTTGGACAAAGACCCCTTACCTCCCTCCGGTGGCAGATTATGTAAACTCTTACATGCCACTCAGTGCGGGGTATAATTGCACTGCCTTATTTTATAACATAATTGCCTAAGTCTTGCAAGCACTAAATAAGGGCTACATCTACAACCGTGATCGTGTCACGCAGCATCCCCATCCAACAGGAATATGGATAGCTGCCCGTGCTCTCCGGTGTAAATTGTATCTTATTTTCGCCGCCTCATTATCTCATCAAGTATCCTATGAGCTGTCTCGTCCTTGGTCATCAGGGGAAGCTCCTCTGCGCCGTCACGGGTTATGAGCGTCACTATATTGGTGTCTGTCTGGAAGCCGGCCCCGGCCTGCTTGACATTGTTGGCGACTATCATGTCTAGATTTTTCTTCTCTAATTTGGCCTTGGAGTTTGCTATCACCTGCTCTGTCTCCATACTGAAGCCGCAGATATATAGTCCCTCATGCCTGTGCGCTGCACAGTATGAGATAATGTCCTCGGTGCGTTCAAGCTCTATACTCATGTTACCGTCGTGCTTCTTTATCTTATTCTCGGCAACAGTGAGCGGCTTATAATCAGCTACGGCAGCCGCCTTGATAATGATGTCACTCTCATCCAATACCGACTTAAATGCCTCGTACATCTCGTGTGTACTCGTTACACTTACGTTTCTCACAAAAGGCACGTGCTTAAGCGCAGTCTGCCCCGATATAAGTGTCACCTCAGCACCGCGCAGCATTGCTGCTCTGGCTATGGCATATCCCATCTTGCCGGAGCTCTTGTTGCTTAAGAATCTCACCGGGTCGAGCGCCTCCCTCGTGGGCCCAGCGCTGACGGCAAGCTTAATGCCCTGCATATCCTTCACACACGCAAGCTCACGACAGATATAATCACATATCACCTCTGGCTCCGGCATCTTGCCGCTGCCTGTATCTCCGCAGGCTAGGTACCCTTCTGCAGATGGTACTATCTCGAATCCGTAATCCCTTAAGCGCTCTATATTATCCTGCGTTATAGGATTCTCTAACATAGCCGTGTTCATAGCAGGTGCAATTATCTTGCGGCACTTTGACGCCAAGACTACCGTGGTCAGCATATCATCTGCTATGCCATGCGCAAGCTTGGCTATCACATTGGCAGTGGCTGGGGCGATGACGATAAGATCAGCTGCCTTCGCCAGTGAGATGTGATGCACATCATACTTAAAATTACGATCAAAGGTATCAACCGTGCATTTATTGTTCGTAAGAGTCTCAAAGGTAAGCGGCGTAATGAACTTTGTCGCATTTTCCGTCATAACAGCATGCACATCCGCGCCTGCCTTATGCAAGGCTGATGCGACATAGGCCGTCTTATAGGCTGCAATACCCCCGCTGACGCCAAGCACTACACATTTTCCCTGTAGATTTTCCATGATTATCCCGCTAATTATCTGCCCATAGCCGCCTTAAGTGCGTCTACCTTGTCTAATTTCTCCCAGGTAAAGTCACTGTCATCTCTTCCGAAATGTCCGTAAGCGGCAGTTTTCCTATATATCGGGCGCTTCAAGTCAAGATCCCTTATAATCGAATACGGCCTCAAATCAAAGACCTTAGCTATCGCGTCTTCTATCTCGTTATTAGTATATCTGCCTGTGCCAAAGGTATCAACCATGATTGACACAGGTCTGGCCACACCTATAGCATAAGCTACCTGTATCTCACATTTATCTGCAAACCCTGCTGCAACGACATTTTTGGCAATGTGTCTCAAGGCATAGGCTGCCGAACGATCCACCTTGCTCGGGTCCTTTCCTGAAAATGCTCCACCGCCGTGGCGCGCAGCTCCGCCGTAGGTATCGACTATAAGCTTACGTCCTGTGAGTCCTGTGTCGCCCTCCGGACCGCCTATGACAAATCTGCCTGTAGGATTGATATAGAACTTGGTATCACTGTCAATGAGCTCCGCAGGAATTATTTTCCTTATGACCTGCTCTGTCATATCCTTACGTAATAGCTCAAGGCTCACCTCAGCCGAATGCTGAGTTGAGAGCACCACCGCCTCTATGCGCGCCGGCTTCTCGTCTATATATTCAACTGTCACCTGTGTCTTGCCGTCCGGTCTTAAATAATCAAAGGTGCCGTTCTTCCTTACCTCTGCAAGTCGCATGGCAAGCTTGTGTGCTAAGACTGTTGCAAGCGGCATATATTCCTTGGTCTCATTGCAAGCATAGCCGAACATGATACCCTGGTCTCCTGCGCCCTGCAGATTGGCCTCGTCAGTCTGTCCTTCCTTGTACTCCAATGCACGATTTACACCCATAGCTATATCCGGAGACTGCTCATGTATAGCCGACATAACACCTATGGAATTGCCGTTAAATCCCATGTCGTCACGGTTATAGCCTATATCGTTGACAACGCCCCTCGCGATACTCTGCACGTCTACATAGGCCGAGGTAGTAATCTCGCCCATACATATAACCGTACCCGTCGTAGTGAAGGTCTCACATGCGACATGTGCATCCGGGTCCTTGGCGATGATGGCATCTAATATGGCATCTGATATCTGATCGCATACCTTGTCCGGATGTCCCTCTGTAACCGACTCCGATGTAAAGAATCTCTTATTCATCTGTATTTCCTTTCGTAAATTAACAAAGAACGGATGTAATTTTCCATAATGAAAAGCCCTGAGGTCTAAGCCTCAGGGCAATAAAACAACTTATGAACCCATCAGCCAAGCTTTAGCACCTTACTCGCAGTTGAGCGGTTGCTGTGCGGTCAACGAGCTTGTCTCTCGCGCACTCTCTATAGGTGATATTACAGGGGTACTAGGATTCGAACCCAGATTGACGGTTTTGGAGACCGGTATCCTACCATTGGATGATGCCCCTATGCTCTTGTCTGCCTTGCCGGCACGGCTCGACAGCGAATGTATTGTAGCACAAGACTCCGTATATATGCAAGCTGATTTACAGAACTCGAAAAAAATTTTTCGATATGTGCTTCATCTTCGATTAAGAAATAAGTGCTAAAGCTTATGCCATAATGAAATTTCTTATGAATCAGGCACAGGCAAATGTACGAATTTAACACCCGCACACGTTACTCAGAATACGATGAATACGGCAGGATGAGGCTATCCTCACTGCTTGATTACCTGCAGAATACCTCCTCCTACCATAGCTTCGACTCGGGTATGTCTGTAGAATATTACCGCCAGCTCCATAGGGCATGGCTTATCAGCTACTGGGACATACATATCGAAGCCCTGCCTGCAGACTCCGCCTACATAACCATGGGTACGAGCCCACATGACATAAAGGGCTTATTTGCATACCGCAATTTCTGGCTCAGAGACAGCAATACCGATACTTATTATGTCAAAGCCGACTCTGCATGGTTCATAGTAGATACAGATACTATGAAACCAATCAAACCGAGTCAGGATGACCTTGCGCCATTTGGTGAATATGCGGATGTATTGAAATTGCAATCCGGCACACGCAAGCTGCGTTTTGACAATGCGGATAATTTTTCGCATGTCTCGGATATTCCCGTGACGCGTGCCATGCTTGATACCAATCATCATGTCAATAATATCCGATATATAAGCGCCGCCTATGAGGCACTGACTGAAAGAGGCTTTATTGATAGCAGCACTCTCCCGCAGCGTATACGAGTTGAATATAAGCACGCTGCTACACTTGGTGACACGATGCAGATATATGCGCAGCGCAGCACTCACGACAAGCTCGGCAGTCAGACTGAAAATGATGCTGCCGCAAATAATCACAAAGCTACCGCGGATAAGTCCGCTACTGGCGATGCTACGCAGATAGCCTTATCTCCTGCTCACGATGGCGCATTATCCGCTCCGCAAGCTACTAACACGATATGGATAACTCTCCGCGCTTTTGACGGCACAGAATATTGCAATATAGAATTTCAGTATTAATATAAGAAAGGACAGGTTGCATGCCTGTACGTGTAAACACGTGACCACTTAGCAACCTGTCCTGATATCGTCAGCAGGGCAATAACCCCAGATGCAATTGCTCCGACTCCTACCTGAGAGTCACGTCCCCGTCCTTTGCCACATAATACTCCTTGACAAGGAGTCCGCTCTGCCATGCCTTCATTGATCTGATACCGGCTGATCCGCCGTCCCACAGCCAACTCGGAGTCGGCCACAGCATAACCTTGGGTGCCAACTGCTGATAGAAGGAATAACCTACACCCTCCTGCCCGTGATGCGCAAGCTGCACAATATCGCATTTCAGAGCTGCAAGGTCTACATCTTCCATCATCAGATTGCCGGCTGCTAATCCCAGATCTCCGAGGAACACAACATTAGTACCATTAGCCGAGAGCATATAGCAGACACTGCTGTTATTGCCTGCATTGGCACTAAGCTTGTACGGGTTATTAAGCACCTGCACCTTAGCAGCACCGACCTCTATCACATCGCCCGCCTTGATATCAGGGTGCAATGTGCCGGCAGACACGTTATTGAATCCTGCTGTAAGAGCGTCTATTACCTCCACGGATTCCGTGTCATTAGCCTCATACCAGTCTCTGTCATAGAAATTATAGTATATGCCGTCTATACTGAGCTCTCTCGGGTGATTATTAAGTATATATGCCAGAGCCATGGCGTGATCGCGATGAGGATGCGTGATGAACCATGCCTTGACATGACCGCCGCGCGCCTTTAGCTCATTAAGCAGTGACTCTCCGTTCACATCCCAGCCACCGTCTATCACTATGAGCCCGTCGCCCGTGTCATAGATAAATGACATATTCTGTGCGTCACTGTCCTTGTTGGCTAACATCGTGAGCGCACCGCCGCCAAAGCGCGTGGAATAATCCGTCTTGACTGTAGCTACCGGCGTATACTTAGGCGTACGCGGCGTGCTCTCTTCCTCATCTGCCGCAGCTACGCTTACCACACCGCTGCCGTATGCCGTCTGCTTAGTTACATCGTATCCTATAGTGCGAGTGCTCTCTGCCGCATAGGAGCCAAAGCCTGCTCCAGCACCAATCAATGCCAAGGCCACGAGTACGCGCACACCAACCTTTTTCAAAATAACATACCTTTTCATGCGAGCTATTATCCCACAAATAAAGCTTTATGTGTCTTAAGCTTTCTTTACAGAATATGGCTCATCTTGTATACGTTCTGTTTCTTTTTCTTAAGTTTGTTACCATTTACACAAAGCAGCCACCAAAAAGGGAAATGACGTATTGCAGCCATTTCCCTTGAGCTGGACTTGAGTGGAGACGAACGCGATATAATATCGCTGCAAATATCCGTTTTCTGTATCCGTGTCGCAACATGGTTTATATCCTCCAGTTAACTAACTTTAACACATTCCTCCATGCCGGCGCCTAAC
>CAVHZK010000176.1:0-2296 GCA_963640215.1 bacterium
CTACAGAATAGTTCGTGCCAAGACGGCTGATGACGGATATATAGAGAAACACAGCCATCAGGCGTATTTTCATTATATGTATATATTAAACGGCGAGGGCGTAATAATCATTGACGGTCATACTATAAATGTATCCAAATACGACCTTATCCTTGCGCCTCCCGGTATTGAGCACGAGATATTCGGCAAAAATGAGCTGATCAAGCTGGACATCAAATTCACCTGCGGTGAGCCCATATATTCAAGGCTCACAGACTGCGGTTATTACATACACAGTCTGACAGAGTACGAGGACAGGCTGATGCGCGATATATTTGACGAGGCAGTCAACGCCCTACCTATGTATACCTATACCATAGATGCCAAGCTCTTAGAGCTGCTCTGCGGGATACTGAGGCGCGAACGTGACGGCATCATGATGCAGTCCTCCGGCATGAAGAACGACGACTTCATCCCGAGCACAAGCAGCAGCGGCAAAAACAGACTTGAGCCTGCAATCAACTATATCAAGGAGCATATAGACAAGAATATCAGCATATCCGAGCTTGCCTCATTTATGGGGTACTCAGAGAGCTATTTCTCCAACTCCTTCAAGAAGCAGACCGGCTATGCCCCCAACCGCTATATAAATATGGTGAAAATCGAGCGAGCAAAGGAGCTCATCATGTATACCAATCACAGTATCACTGAGATTGCTGAGATGCTAGGCTTTGAGTCTGTCCATTATTTCAGCAAGGTATTCAAGCATATTACCGGCATGTCACCGACCAATTACATCAAGCGCTCCAGCATAGATATGATTGTAAATGTCTTGAAAAACGAGCCCTCTCTCCCGCCCGAGGACAGATATGAGATACCGGTCAGACATATAAGTGAGTACGCATCCGATAAGCAGTGACACCACATCAAGCTGCGCTGCAGTTTCTGCTAAGGGTCTTATGCCTCCTATACTCTGAACGATATGCCGTGTCTGTAATCAATGCGGATTCAATAAGTGCTCGTATGCAGGCTCTATAACAGAACAATACCGACAGGAATGCTCCCGTCGGTATCGTCCACATTTATGATTAGTTTTATTGGGGCTGATTAAATGATGACCTAAGTGCAAAGACCGTCTTGCATATAAGTCTGCATTGAAGCCTTGGCACCTCCGGCACCAATATCGTCACATCCACTCTTTGTTCTTCTCGACGAACTCATCAATAGCCTTCATCTCGGCTGCAGTGATGGGCTCCGTCGGTCTGAGCGGATCCGGGCGCATGAATCCAAGCTTGCTCATGCCATACTTGGTCGAGGTAGTCTGGCTCTTGCAGAGGCCGTACAGCTTGCATACTCCGTCAACAATCTCACTCCAGTACTTAACGCCCTCGATATCGCCTTTCTTGGCTGCCTCGTAGAGTGCAAGATGCGGCTTCGGGAACAAGGGAGCAAGACTCGGTACATAGCCGTCTGCTCCAAGCAGCACGCTCGGTCCTGCGAGATTGGTAGCTCCCTGGAATACCATGAAGTCACTGTCCTTGAAGTATCTGAGCATCTTGACAAACTCCGGGAATACACCGGCGGTATCCTTGACTCCGATTACCTTATCTATCTTGGACAGCTCTATAACTGTATCTGCAGTAAGTCTCTGTCCGGTAAAGGTCGGTATGTTGTAGATGAAGAGGTCTGCCTCGGTATGCTTGGAAATCTCCTCAAAATGGATAACTGTCTCGTTTTGCGTAGCATGTCTTGCATAGAACACAGGCGTAACTACAGCTGTCGTACCGCCCATCTGCTCCAGCCTCTTGACATTCTCGATAACTCTGATTGTCGAGCTGTCCATGACGCCTGCCATGACGGGTACTTCGTCACCACATTCATCCAAGGTTATAGCAATAGCTCTGTCGCGCTCTGCCTGAGTAAGTGCCATGCACTCTCCGTTGGAGCCGCAGACAAATATGCCCGGTATACCCACCTCTATACAGTGTCTGATAAGTGCTCTCAGAGCCTTCTCGTCTACCTTCTCATTTTCATCAATGGGTGTAACTATCGGCGGAACTACTCCGTAAAATTTCTTAGCCATCTCAAGCCTCCGTTTTGTCATATTTATGGCATAAAGTATATAATTTCAAGCGCCGGCTGTATTTATCTTTTTTACGGATTTAGGTGCACTTTTATATTGTGTAGCTCCTACAAATCAGCACACACGGGCGCTTATTCTACCTCTTCCTCTTCCTTCTCTCCTGCAGCTACTCTTTCTGCCTCGCGCTTATTGGAGCGAACAGAGAAGATGACAACTATCACTGTAGCTATCATG
>CAVHZK010000177.1:0-4612 GCA_963640215.1 bacterium
GCACTCTGAAGTGCTTCATACCGAGTACTCTCGCAGCCGCCTCTCTTACTGCTGCAAATGCCTCCGGCAATATGTCGTCAAGCTTCTCTCCTTTTGCAAGACGCTCCTTGAGATAGGGCGTCATAGCCTTGAGCTCTTCATCCGACTTGGCACTCATCACTGAGTCAAGTGCCTCAATCCTGTCTACTATGGGATAAATTCGTTTAAGTTCGCGCTCACTGTGTGTGCCGAACAGCATCTCGCTTAAACCTGCCATTTATTAGCTCCTTCTAGGCTCTAAAAGTGTTGCGAGAGCGCATTAGCGCGTAGCAATCCGTACTTTTAGATAACGTTTAATACCCGAAGTATGAGCGGGTATTCTACTCTTTTCTATCTCATCACGGCTCTGACCGCCGATACTATCCTGTCTGTATCAGGGAAGACGCTTTTCTCCTCTACGGGTGCGCTCGGTATCGGGCAATATGCTCCGCCTACTCTCTTTACCGGAGCCTTGAGTGATGTAAATGCTTCATCCGCTATAAGCGCCGCTATCTCGCCTCCAAAGCCTCCGAAGGTCACTGCCTCATGCACTATCACTGCCCTGCCTGTCTTCCTGACTGAGCTTAAGATCGTCTCCTTATCCAAGGGACTTATAGACCTTAAGTCTATGACCTCAGCTGATATGTCTTCCTTTGCAAGGCTCTCTGCTGCCTGCAGGCAATCTGTCATCATGCGTCCGTAGCTTATGAGCGACACATCGCTGCCCTCGCGTCTTATAGCGGCCTTACCTATCGGCACGGTATATTCCCCGGACGGAACCTCTCCGCAGGTATTATATAAGAGTTTCTGCTCTAATACTATAACAGGATTGTTGTCCCTGATAGCGCTCTTTAACAGTCCCTTGGCATCATAGGGTGTGGACGGAACCACTACCTTGAGTCCCGGAACATGCGCATACATATTCTCAAGAGACTGCGAATGCTGTGCTGATGCACCTGTACCGCCCCCTGCGGCAGTCCTGATGACCATGGGCACCCTCCTGCAGTAGAGAAAGTGCATATTGGCAGCCTCATTCATAATCTGATCCCAGCATACTGCCATGAAATCAGAGAACATGAGCTCCACTACCGGTCTCAAGCCTGTGATCGCCGCTCCTACCGCAGTTCCTACAAATGCTGTCTCAGATACAGGCGTATCCATCACCCGCTCCTTGCCGAACTCCTCTATAAGCCCCTCAGTTGCTCCGAATCCGCCGCCATATATACCGACATCCTCTCCCATGATGATAACTGAAGGATCTCGCTGCATCTCCTCGCGCATAGCCTCAGTCAGGGCACTGCGATATGTCATATTCTTAGTCATAAGCCCTTTCCTTAGTCTGCGTATACAGCGCCTATTAGCTCGTCTATGCTCTGTGCCGCATTAGGCTGCTTCAATGCGTAATCTGCCGCTTCCTTAACTATAAGCGCCGCCCTCTGCTCAAGCGCCGCTATCTCGTCTGCCGTAGATATGCACTCCGATATGAGCTTGTCCGTAAAACGCTTGATCGGTCCGCGCTCGTTCCAGTAGGCTATCTCTTCCTTAGTGCGGTATTTGTTGCGGTCTGATTTGGAATGGCCGGCTATCCTGTATGTATGCTCTACCACGAGGCAGGGGCGCATATTGGCTATGGCGTATTCCCTTGCACTGCGCATGGTCTCCATCACAGCCTCTATATCATTACCGTCAGTCTCAAATGCCTTGAGTCCAAAGGGCTCTGCCCTCTTGGTGAAATCGCTGTCAGCCGAGGCTCTCTCGACCAAGGTGGATACCGCATAATGATTCTCCACCAACACAAATATAACCGGCAGTCTCCAGACTCCGGCAAGATTCATGGACTCCAAGACTCCGCCGGTATTGGCTGCTCCGTCTCCGAAAAAGCAGACAGCTGCGGCATCCCTGATACCCTTAAGCTTAATGGTTAGTGCAGCTCCGCAGGCGTGCGGTGCATTGGCGCCCACGACTCCGTTGGAGCCCATTATGCCATGTGAGGCATCGCAGATATGCATAGAGCCTCCGCGTCCTGCATTGGTGCCCGTGATGCGCCCCAATACCTCAGCCATCATAGCCTTGATATCCGCGCCTCTGCCGAGGCATATTCCATGGCTCCTGTGTGTCGAGAATATATAATCTCTCTCTCCCAACACAGCGGTACTGCCGACGTCTGCCGCCTCCTCGCCTATACACAGATGCAGGGTACCATGAACAGCGCCTTCCTTGTAAAGGCGCATCGTTTCCTCCTCAAAATGCCTTATCGTCATCATCCTGAGCAGGAGCTCTTCATAATATCCTTTTCTGTCTTGTGACATGGTCTACCCTTATCTATGCTCTAACTTGTAAAAGCTACCACCAAAAGCACTCTGTGTCAAGCTGAGCGACTTACAAAAAACATAAGGAATAATTACCGGTTTTTGACCTCTTAAACATGGCTTGTGCTATAATGCCGTCAGAAAGGCTTAAAATTAAGATGCAGCGTTACAGATTCGCATTTACATCCAATGCTGGACTCGCCATAAGCTCGAGGTCCTCGCTTATATGGGTGGATGCCATACATGATATCAAGGCTCCGACCTACTCAACCGTTACGCCCGACATGCGCGAGCGTATATTTACAGACCCCGATTATGTCGGAGCGGACGGCTCAGGTCCAGATGCCATGGTCTTCTCTCATTGCCATATAGACCATTTTACCTCTGATATAGTAAGGGACGCTATGGCGCGTTTTCCGGACTCCAAGGTGATGCTGCCTGAGAGATATTTTCCTGATGAAATATATATACATGGGGATGTGTACGAGGAGGATGTGCATGAGTTCAGACTCAAATTCATCCGTACGCATCACTGCACGAAGCGCCACCACAACAAGACGCACTACAGTCTGCTGATGGATGACGGCCATGCCAATATATTCATGCCCATGGATTCGTCCACCACTGACGCAGCCATGCACCGCTGCGCGATTGACACGGATATAGATATAGCCGTGGTTGATTTCGTGTGGGCGCTATCACAGAAAGGCCGTGAGGTAATACTTAATGACCTCCATCCCAAGCATCTCCTGCTATATCATCTACCTTTTGCTGAGGATGATACTCACAACTGGCGCGGTCAGACCCGCGAGGCGCTGCAATACCTTGAGAGCATACCCGATGTGCGCATACTTGATACTCCGTTTCAGATAGAGGATATTGGGTTATAAATTATCAATATCCGAAGCTCTCGCTCAGTGAATCGTCATCTGCAATCCAGTCATCTACATCTATTATCCTGTATTCCGTGTCGCTGTCGCGGACTATGACCTGCTTGATGCCGGCGTTGATAATCATGCGCTTGCACATTGAGCAGCAGTTAGCGTTCTTGACATACTCATCTGTGTCTATCTCTCTGCCTGAGAGATAGATGGTGCTGTCTATCATCTTGTCGCGGGATGCACTGATGATGGCATTGGCCTCGGCATGAACGCTCCTGCACAGCTCATAGCGCTCTCCCCTCGGTATGTGCATCTGCTGCCTGATGCAGTATCCCAAGTCCGAGCAGTTCTTCCTGCCGCGTGGCGCACCGACATATCCCGTAGATATAACCTCGTCATTCTTGACTATAACCGCTCCATATCGCTTCCTGAGACAGGTACCCCTCTTGGACACCACATCTGCAAGATCCAAGTAGTAATTTATCTTATCGCGCCTCTCCATATATACAGTTCCTCCCGCAAGCCAAACCGTCTACGCATCTTCAATGCTCTTAGGCTTTAACGTCTTTTTTATTTTGGTTTTACTGTTTTTGACTAACAGCAGCCAAGATGATGTGTGTTCCATACACACTATCCTCATTATACGCATATATTGTCAATGCGGCAAGAAAGCGTGTCGACCTTTTGTGTCTTTTGTCCAGGCTGTGTAAGCATTGTGCAACTTATACAAAATCAATGCGGTATTTTCTATTTGCCTTTCCTTTGCTCCTATGGGATAATGGACTTACATTACGTGGGTTCAGATCTTTATATTTGGAGTTTTCTTTGCGTGTTCTTGTTCGATCAGGCACTTATATCAGTGCACTTGCTTTATTATCAAAGGAGAAATTACATGACACGCACAAACAAAACCGCAAACGCAACCAAGAGTTTTACCGACAGAACCCCTATCAAACCTCTCGAAGAGCAAACTATCAAGGACAACTTCCTCTTTGAAGCAGTTATGAAGGATGGCGACAACTGTAAGCAGTTTATCGAGCTGGTGCTTGGTAAACGGATAAGCCTGCTCAGGATTATCGACAGCGAGAAAAGCATATTTTACAGACCTGAGTATCACGGCGTGAGGCTCGATGTGTATGTTGAGGACGAAGCAGGCGCGTCGTATAATATAGAGATGCAGGTGTCGTATGACTCTACAGAGCTGAGAGCCAGATACTATCACAGTCAGATGGATATGGAATTATTGTTGTCCGGACATGATTATGACGAACTGCCCGAGACCTATGTTATATTTATATGTGATTATGATCCACTTCAACACGGCAAATTCGTGTATAATGTGAGAAATAGATGTGACGAGCTTCCGGAGTATGATTACCGTGATGGGATACACACTATCTTCCT
>CAVHZK010000178.1:0-7258 GCA_963640215.1 bacterium
GTTTCTACCTTTAAGGAGAAGCCGACGGAGGAGGTCGCGAGGGAATACATCAGGGAAGGCGCACTGTGGAACGGCGGAGTATTTGCATTTCGATTGGGATATCTGATAGCTAAGTCGCATGAGCTGTTTGACTATACAGACTATGCGGATATGTATAGCCGCTATGATACCATGCCCAAGATATCCTTTGACTATGCCGTAGTCGAGAAGGAAGACAGGATACAGGTGCAGCGCTTTAACGGCGAGTGGAAGGATCTCGGTACCTGGAATACGCTGACTGAGGCTATGAATGAGCATATCATCGGCAAGGGCGTGATGAATGAGACCTGTGAGGATGTGCATATCGTTAACGAGATGGATGTGCCTATACTTGCCATGGGTCTTACAGATGTAGTAATCTCAGCGTCACCCGAGGGCATACTTGTATCCGATAAGGAGCAGAGCTCTTATATCAAGCCGTATGTAGACAAATTTGAGCAGCAGGTCATGTTTGCCGAGAAGTCATGGGGTGATTTCAAGGTCATGGATGTGGAGCAGAGCTCAATGACTATCAAGGTGAGCTTGAATCCGGGACACAGGATGAACTACCACAGCCATAGGAACCGCGACGAGGTCTGGGTAGTGATAAGCGGAACAGGCAAGACTATAGTAGACGGCATGGAGCAGAATATTAAGGCAGGAGATGTGATAACCATGTCTGCCGGATGCCGCCATACCGTGATGGCAGAGACCTGGCTTAAGCTGATAGAGGTACAGCTCGGCGAGGAGATCAGTGTCAAGGATAAGCAGAAGTTTGAGCTGGAGTATTAAGGGCTATGGCAGAAGGAACTAAGCCTCTCTTACTCAGACCATCCGGTAAGGATTACCTGTGGGGCGGCAGCCGACTAAACGATGAATATGCAAAGGGGATAGAGCTGACACCGCTTGCAGAGACCTGGGAGTGCTCTACTCATCCGGACGGAGCAAGCTATGTTGTAGGCGGCGAGTATGATGGGCAAGAACTTGCCGAGGTGATAAAGTCACATCCTGTGTATCTTGGAGAGCGGCACAGAGGAAAATGCGAGCTGCCTATCCTTATTAAATTTATCGATGCCAAGCAGGATCTCTCTGTGCAGGTGCATCCTACAGATGAATATGCGAGAGTCCACGAGCAAGGACAGCTGGGGAAAACCGAGCTGTGGTACGTGCTGGATGCGGCAAGAGATGCCAGGCTGATATACGGACTGAAACGAGACAGCTCAGAGACTGAGCTTCGTCAGGCGATTGCTGACGGAAGTATAATGAAATACCTGCAGCAGATCCCCGTCAGGAAGGATGATCTGTTCTTGGTTGAGGCAGGGACCATTCATGCCATAGGCGCAGGCACTTTATTAGCCGAGATACAGGAAAATTCCAATCTGACCTATCGCCTGTATGATTATGACAGAGTGGGTAAGGACGGCAGGAAGAGGGAGTTACATATAGACAAGGCTCTTAAGGCGGCTAATCTCCAGAGCAGTGCAGAGCCGAGACAGCCGCTTAGAGTATTGAAGTACAGTCAGGGCGTAGCATCAGAGCTCCTGACACGCTGCAAGTATTTCGAGGTATATCGTATGCTCGTAAATACTGAGCGCAGACAGAGGGTGTATTATCGCGCAGACGAGCTCTCGTTTCGTGTGCTGCTCTGCATCAACGGCTGCGGCACCATCAGCTATGACGGTGGCAATATTATCTTCTATAAGGGTGACTGTATCTTCATCCCGGCAGACTCTAAGGAGCTCACGATTCATGGCAAGGCACAGTTTCTCGATGTGAGAGGGTAAGAGGCAGATGGTAAGCCTGTTTCAGGATGACAGCGTATGCAATCAATCAGAGTACAGAGCTTATACGGATGTAATGAGGACTGCGAGAGTGCGTAGGCACGCAGCAATCCGTACTTTTATTATATGTGGTGCCTGCAAGCACGCAGGCATGGAAGTTTATTGACAAGCAACACGGCGCTGCGGACATATGGTCCACAGCGCCGCTCTAATATCGGAGTAACAGGACTTGAACCTGCGGCCTCTTGACCCCCAGTCAAGCGCGCTACCAAACTGCGCCATACCCCGCGATATTGTTTAGCTTTTGCTGAACGGAAGTCATTATACTATATCTGCACTCGAATGCCAAGTACAAAATCGCGATATTGTTTGCGGCCGGCAAAGAAGGTATAATTACAGTAATACGCGGACGGGCGTAGCTTGTGAACAGGCGAAAGACGAGCAGTCAGAGGCGAAGCCTGCGTTGCCGCAAGGCGAGTCTGTACAGACATAAGACAGCGGCACACATACGGAAGATAAATATACAGAGCTTTAAGCATAACAAGGAGCGGAGCGATGAGGAAGAACAGATTATATGCGTTGATAATGGCACTTGTAATGACACTTTGCTCAACTGCATGTGCAGATGTGAGTGTGATTGCACATTCGGTAGGCGAGTTAAACGGCAAGCTGCAGGAGGAGCGGGCAGAGCGTAACAGCAATGAGGAGCAGGATAGCTCGGATGCTGAGACTAAGTCAGATTCAGATGGCGACACAGATAGCAAGACAAAGGATGCTGAAAGCTCTGAAGATGACAGCAAGGACTTAAGCTTAAGCAAAGCACAGTCAGACGACAAGAGGTCTGATAAGTCCGCAGACAGCGACACTGAGTCTGACGATGACAGCGACAAGTCCGCCAAGTCAGAGAACAACAAGTCTGACTCCAAGTCCGGCAAGACTAAAGCCACTGACGATAACTCAGACTCTAAGTCTGATAAGACCTCGACCTCCGATGCTGATGCAGCTGACGAGGAAGAAGAGAAGCCGTCAGTACTCGACAATTTGCCCAAGCTTGGCAGCGAAATACATGGCTTCACTGTCACTGACATAAGTGACTACGCTCCCAAGAATGCCAAGATAGTCTCCATGACGCATGAGCAAAGCGGCGCTGAGCTTATCTATATTGCCTGCGACGATCCGGACAAGGCATTTTCAGTATATTACAGGACCTCGGCAGAGAGTGATCAGGGCATCCCGCACATATTTGAGCATGTTACTCTGTCAGGCTCCGGCAGATATCCCAACTCCAACATCTATGATGCACTTTCATTCGGCACCTACAATACCTATATGAATGCCGCCACCTGGCAGGAGTGCACGGGTTACAACATGTCCTCTATGTCGGACAAGCAGCTGTTGAAGCTTGTCGATTTCCATATGTCTGGTCTTACTGATCCATTGGCATTGAGAGACTCTAATCCCCTGGGTCGCGAGGCGTATCGATTCGTGATGCCTTCTCTTGATGATGACATCACTGTCACGGGAGCTGTATTTAACGAGATGGAGGCTGCCAATGCGGATATATTTACATACGCATATTACAATACAATGAAGCTCCTGTATCCAGACAGCCGCATGAGTCATTACTCCGGCGGATACAGAGATGACATCATCACAGTTGATACGGCACAGCTTAAGAGCTATTATGCCAAATATTATCATCCCTCAAACATGCTTATAACCATGTACGGTGATATGGATTATGAGGAGTATCTGGAGCTACTGGACGAGGAGTTCCTCTCGAAGTATGAGAGAAAGACTGTAAATATCACTGATCCCAAGTACATACCCTGGACGGGGGAGAAGAGCGCAAGCATAGATTATCCGGTGACTGAGGACGCCTCTGATGAGGACAGCGGCATGGTAGAGTACATGATATCTCTCGGCGAGGTATCGGCTTATGACTCACAGCTCATGTCCGTAGTAGCAAGCTTACTCAGTATGGACAATAGTCCGCTGAAGAAACGGATGGATACCGCATTTCCCAATGCCACATTTGGAGTAAGCTATGCCGCAGGCCTTGATGAGCCTGTGATAGCATTTTATCTCCAGGGCAGCAACAAGGGGGACGGCGAGAAATTTAAGACCGAGGTGGATGAAGGTATAGCAGAGGTCATTGAAAATGGTATCGATAAGGAGCTTATCGAGGCATTGACGGATATAGTTGAGATGCAAAATGCCCTGTCACAGGAGACGCCCGGGGGCATAGACACGCTCAATGACTTTGCTACAAGCTGGGCTGTATACGGTGACAAATTGGCCTATCTCGACAAACAGAGGGCCTTTGACGAGCTGCCCAAGACCGCGAAGAACGGCAAGCTTGAAGAGTTAATTGAGCAGTATCTAGGCAATCCGTCGCAGTCTGTTACAGCTGAGATAAATCCCAAGCCAGGCTTAAAGGAGATCGAGGATGAGGTATTTGCAGCCAAGCTTGCTGACAAGAAGGCGTCCATGACCAAGAGCGAGCTCGCAGAGCTGGTAGGTAATACGGCTATGTTTGATGCCTGGAGCGAGACTCAGGACGACGTCGACTCATATATGGAGGAGCTCAGTGTAGTAGATAAGTCTGAGCTTGATGAAAATGTACAGTCCGCCGAGGTCGAGGATGAGACCACTGAGGACGGCGTGCGTATACTTAGCTCTACGGTCGAGGATGCCATATACCTAAGCTCTGATGTATACCTCAAGGCAGATACCTTGGACTATGACGAGATACATGACATGGTATTCTTGGGAGAGCTCTTGGGCAAGCTTCCGACGGACAAGCATACGGCGGATGAGCTGAACACTGCTATCGCAAAGAGCATATACCAGTTCGGCACGGGACTCAGCGTTATCTATGACGATGCCACAGGCAAGGCACAGCCTTACTATGAGATAAAGACTCTGAGTGCCGAGAATAATATCGACGATACCTTTTCACTGATAGAGGAGATACTTACTGAGACTGATTTTACGGATACGGAGCGCATCAGAAATGCGGCAGCAAGTGCGGCTCTCGGATACAAGAGCAGCAATACCTACGAGCTTGCGCTTACGGCTGCCAAGACGGCAGCAAACAGCAACAGGCGCTATGAGTATCACGCTATGCAGGTGGATTACCTTAACTATCTCAATAAGGTAGCCAAGATGAGTGACAAGCAGCTAAAGTCGCTCGGCAAGGAATTGCAGGCGGTGCTTGATAAGCTCTTAAATGTAAATGGCGTCATATATACGGCTGTGGGCTCGGAGGAGGCTATTGCCAAGGGCAGCAGCCTGATGGGAGAGTTTGCGGCAAGGAGCCTTGAGACAAACTCGCTTCCTGCTGTAGATTACACGGATGAGCTTGACAAGCTTGAACTTCCTGACAGCATAGCAGTGGCTATAAATGACTCGGTAAATTATAACGGCATAGTGGCAGCTAGTGATGCGCTCGGCATAGCAGGAGATGGCAAGGATAAGGTATGTATGAATGTTATATACAACAAGCTTCTGTACCCGTCCTTCCGCTATGATATAGGTGCATACGGTCTGCTACAGGATGTGACGGATAAATATAGCATCATAATGAGCTATCGTGATCCAGAGATAGCTGTATCCTTTGAGACTATGGAGAATCTGCCGGAGGCTGTAAGCAAGTTAGAGCTAAGTGACAGCGATGTGGATAATGCGGTGCTTATCTCATACAATTACTACGCTTATCCTCTGTCCAATCTGGATCTTGCGCTTACCGAGATAGATTACGTATTGCAGGATAAGTCCGAGAGCTACTCTGAGGAGACACTTGATTACTTGAAGTCCGCTAAGAGCACGACTGCCAAGGATGTAATTGCATTTGCAGATACCTTGAGCAAGATGGTTGACGAGGGCGTGAGATTTACGGCGGGCAGCTCGGACAGCATCAAGGATAATAAGGAGCTGTACGGACTCACGATAACTGAGCTTACGAAGTAAACCATCATGCCCGCGTGTCCGCAGGTGCCACACAGGCTTAAAGTGACGGATTGCTGCGCGCTGACGCTCTTTCGCTATGCTTTTATTTCACAGCATGTGCACAACTATGACTATTTATAGACACAAGATGCTTGTAGTATGCTATATATATGGTATGGAAGTATGGTACGGGTCGTAACATAAGAGGGAAAAATATGCACCTTAGATACACAGGACATATAGCAAGGGCTGCGGTATGCGCCCTGCTCACAGTGAGCTTCGGGCTGCAGGGCATGAGCTCTGAGGCTGCTACTTTGGCAAACGGCTCGCAGAGCTACAGAGTAAATGTATTAAATGCTGTCGGTGTTGCCGACAGCTCATACCTGAGTACAGATCCCTGCACGAGGGCGGAGTTTGCCAAGCTCATGGTACTGGCGAGCTCCCTGCAGGATACGGCAGAGGCGAGCGCGCAGTCTGCCGTTACCAAGGATGTGCCAGCGTCATATACCGGCTCAGGATACATCAGATCCGCTCTGTCCAAGGGCTGGATGCGCACGAGACTTGGCGGTACCTTCGCACCGGATGAGGCCATCACGCTTAATGATGCGGCGAGGGCTGCACTCAAGGCGCTCGGATACGAGGACACTGACTTTGGCTCCGATGTGGCAAGCAGCAGACTTAACATGTTCAAGAGCCTCGATATGGATGAGGGACTTACCGCGAGCAAGGGCTCTGATACCTTGAGCAGGCAGGACGCGCTCAATGTTATCTACAATCTGCTCCGCACCAAGACCAAGGACGGAAGCGGCATATACGGCTCTGCCATCAAGCTCACGGCTTCGTCCACCGGCAAGGAGCTGGATGTATCGGATGCAATGGAGGCAACGCTGGTAGGACCCGTACTGGTCAAGAACGAGGCAAGCCTGCCCAATGCCATACCCTTCTACAACGAGAGCGGCGTGACGTATTATTATAACGGCATTAACTCCAACGGCTCTGGCAGGCGCTATCTCTCGAGTCAGCTCAACAATTACGGATGGCTCATAGTTTATTATAACGAGAAGAACAAATCCGTATGGGCTTACGGCGAGGACACTGGCAACAATACCTACCACTGCATCAGAGGCAATGTCAACAGCATCAACTACGAGGACGACAATATAGCTACGCCTTCGTCCGTGGTCATAGGAAATACCGAGTATCAGCTCAACAGCAGTGATGTCAAGTTCATGTTCTCGATAAACGGCGATGTCAAGCTTGGTGACAATGTCATACTTATATGCAAGAGCATCTCCAATGAGGACGAGAGCGAGACGGACTACTATGCTATAGCCGTAATAGAGTATTATGAAAATGAAGGCGATAAGTATTCCAATGTTATCTATGCAGAGGAAGCAAGTAAATATGTCGCTGTAGACAGTAATGGCAATCCGGTTACAAAATGATGAAGACTCGCTTAGCTAAAATATTTAAGAGCAAGAAGCGCATAGCACTGCTTACCGCAGGGC
>CAVHZK010000179.1:0-3906 GCA_963640215.1 bacterium
GTATGATACGTTTCGGGAGGGTGGACTTAAGAACACTGCAGATGCTGCTGCTCACGGTGGGCTTCGGGATGACGGGGCTTGCAGATGATTATCTCAAGATTAAGCAGCATAGTTCTGACGGACTTAGTCCCAAGCAGAAGCTCGCCATACAGTTGGTGATAACCGTAGTCTTTGCGGTATGGATATATATATCAGATAACGATACGGCAGGACGCATACTTATACCGTTTACGGGTGAAGCGTCACACGCCTTAAGCCTTAGACTTCCGATATGGTTATTTGTACCCTTTGTGGTATTGGTGGTACTCGGCACGGATAACGGAGTGAACTTCACGGACGGCTTGGACGGGCTGTGCTCGTCAGTGACGGTAGTGGTAGCGGCATTCTTCGTGGTATTAGGACTCGTAAACGGCGACAATGCACTTACGCTGGTATCGGCGGCAGTGGTCGGAGGCTTGCTTGGTTTCCTTATCTTCAATGTATATCCTGCCAAGGTATTCATGGGAGATACGGGCTCGCTGGCATTGGGCGGTTTCGTTGCTGCAGCGGCTGTCATAAACGGCATGGAGCTCTATATACCGATTATAGGGTTCATATATATGGTCGAGGTTATCTCGGTGATCATACAGGTAGCGTATTTTAAGCGCACCCACGGCAAGAGATTCTTCAAGATGGCGCCGATACATCACCATTTTGAGCTACTCGGTAACTCAGAGACCCGGATAGTTGCCGCATTTACCATAGTGACCATATTGCTGTGCTCGGCAGCATTTATAGGAGCAGTGTATTGACGATACCAAGGCCAAAGAGGCAAGGATTGCGGGAGTGCGGGAGCATGGAGCAATCCGGTATCGCTTAGACAAGATAAGGCAAGCAGGATATCAGCGCTTAAGAGAAGGCGCGTTATATGATGATGAAGGATAACAGAAAGGTATTTATAGCGGGAACAGGCAGGAGCGGCATAGCTGCAGCCAAGATGGTGCTCGCGATGGACGGCGAGGTGCTCCTCTATAACAGCAATGAGGACACGGACGAGGCAGGCGTGCTCAGTCAGTTTGACCCAGCCGACAAGATAAGCATACTCTGCGGTGAGTTAAGACCCGTGGACTTAAGAGGCATACATGTGGCAGTGCTGAGCCCCGGCATACCCTTAAGCGCTCCGTTTATAAGCGTATTGGACAGAGCCAAGATACCGGTGATAGGCGAGTTAGAGCTTGCTTATCAGGCGTCCAAGGGCAGGATAGCTGCTATTACCGGCACTAACGGCAAGACGACGACCACGGCTCTTGCAGGTGAGATATTCAAGGAGCATTTTAAGGACGTGGTAGTCGCAGGGAACATTGGAGAGCCATTTTCCGCGCACGCCCTGAAGACTACGGAAGACACGGTGAGCGCGATAGAGGTAAGCTCCTTCATGCTTGAGACCATCAATGAGTTCAAGCCCGATGTCAGCGCGATATTAAATATCACTCCCGACCATCTGGACAGGCACGGCAGCATGAATGACTATGTTAAGTGCAAGAAGGCCATAGCCATGAACCAGACGGAAGACGACAGCATAGTATTAAATTACATGGATTTGCGTCTCAGGGAGTATGGCTTAAGTAAGTCTCTTAAGCCCCGCGTTATATGGTTCTCGTCCGGAGAGGTGCCAAAGGGAGAGTGCTTCTACTTGGACGGAGAGAACATATACTATCAGCACGAGGGGACAAAAGAGCTCCTTATAAATGTGCGTGAGCTAAAGCTCCTCGGTACACATAATTATGAAAATGTCATGGCGGCAGCAGCTATAGGCTT
The DNA here is from genome assembly GCA_963640215.1 of bacterium. Taxonomy (GTDB): domain Bacteria; phylum Bacillota; class Clostridia; order Lachnospirales; family Lachnospiraceae; genus Avilachnospira. The sequence continues at coordinate 1,798 of CAVHZK010000179.1, forward strand.
GAAGCTTGGCGTCACCATGGATGAGATAAGGGCAGCACTAAAGAAGTTCAAGGCAGTAGAGCACAGGATAGAGTTTGTGCGTGAACGCTGTCATGTGAGATATTACAACGACTCCAAGGGCACGAATCCGGACGCGGCAATACAGGCGCTAAAGGCCATGCCGGGTCCTACTATACTTATCGGTGGCGGCTATGACAAGCACTCCGAGTATGACGAGTGGGTGAAGCTCTTTGCGGGTAAGGTCAAGAAGCTGATACTCTTGGGTCAGACCAAGGACAAGATATACGAGTGCTGCAGAAAATACGGCTTTAACGAAGTATCTTATGCAGAGGATATGAACGAGGCAGTAAGGATAAGTGCCTCATTTGCAGACGAAGGAGATTATGTGCTCTTAAGTCCTGCCTGCGCAAGCTGGGGCATGTTCAAGGACTATGAGGAGCGCGGGGAGATATTCAAGAGATGTGTTGAGGAGTTGTAGCTATGGCAGCATACGGCAGCACCATGAATAATCACACAAGGCAATACGGCGGCGGAACCTACAGAGCGTCAAGCGGCAGCTTGGCTTACGCTTATACTGAGCAAAATGCGCGTAGCAAAGCCGGAGAGAGGGTAGGTGAGAGGACAGGCGCCAAGTCCAGCGTCAAGACCGGTGCCAAGACTGGAGAGAGGGCGGACAAGCATGTAGCTGCGAGGGTCGCAGCCCGTCCTAAGTATTTCTATGATACAAGCCTACTCTGCGCCGTGATATTTGTATTTGCCCTCGGCTGCCTCATCATATATTCAAGTTCACAGTATACGGCGGCATTGGAGAAGGCTGGCAACTCCGCATATTATTTCAAGCGTCAGCTCTTTATCGGCGGCGCCGGTATATTGGCAGCGGCGGCTATGTCTTTCATCGACTATCGTCTCTTGGAAAAGGCGCAGGGAGCTGTCGTACAATTTATATATTGGCTGTCCAACGGACTGCTCGTATATACCCTGATAAGAGGCATAACCTCTCACGGCAAGGCAAGGTGGATAAATATATTCGGTATACAGTTCCAGCCGACAGAGGTAGCCAAGGCTGCCCTCATTATATGGGTAGCGTGGTTTATCTCGACCAAGGGCAGGCATATAGGACGCAGAGAGAACATAATGAAGGTCATAGCATATACGGCTCTGCCCTTTGCACTCATACTTAAGCAGAATATAAGCTCGGCAGTCATAGTAGCGCTGATAGCAGGTGTTATGCTCTTTGTGGCAGTGAAGAATGAGAAAGCCTTTGTGATACTTGGGGGTCTTGCGGCACTCGGAGCTTTGGCAGCCAAGCCTATCATAGGCACGATTATAGAACAGACCGGATATACGGCGAGACCGACTCAGTATTGGCTCAGACGTATATTGGGCTGGGCAGCGCCGGAGACCTTCCCGGATGATGCCTATCAGACCCTGCAGAGTCTCTATGCCATAGGTTCAGGCGGCATAAGAGGTCATGGTCTCGGTGAGAGCATACAGAAGTTCGGCAAGCTACCGGAAGCGCAGAACGATATGATATTTGCAATAGTCTGCGAGGAGTTCGGCTTCATCGGAGCAGCGGCACTGATACTCCTATTTATGTATCTCATATACCGTATATATCAGATAGCGAAAAATGCGAGCGACTTATTCGGCACCATGCTGTGCACCGGAGTCATGGCACATCTCGGTATACAGGCAGTATTGAATATAGCCGTTGTCACGGGAGTTATCCCCAATACCGGAGTAACGCTGCCCTTTATAAGCTACGGAGGATCAGCGGTATTCTTCACCATGTGCGAGATAGGCATAGTCTTAAGTGTAGCGCACAGGATACCCAAGACTTGAATGAAAGCGCAGTAGTCAAGGCTTGAATAATTATGAATCCGACATCATTTACATGCACCGCAGGAAAATAAGGCATTGGATTGCCTTATTTCTTGTTTTGCTTATAATGGCGGTATGCCTTAGGCTGCGCATCAGGCATGTGGAGGTGCAAGGCAATGAGACCTACACTGACGAGGAGGCAGAGGCACTCATATTTTCAGGCTATTGGGATCGCAATACCATAGTCTGTCTGTATAATAGTCTCAGAGGAAAGAAGAAAGAAATTCC
>CAVHZK010000179.1:3916-4848 GCA_963640215.1 bacterium
ACGATTATAAGATAGTACTCAAGGGACCTTTCGACTGTGAGCTGAGATTTTACGAGAAAAAGCCCGTAGGCTGCATCAAATACATGAGCAGCTACATGTATTTTGATAAGGACGGCATAATGACGGAGTCCTCGGACAAGAGACTCGAGCAGGTGCCGGTCATAGAGGGTTTGCACTTCGGACATATAGTGTTAGGCAAACAGCTGCCGGTAGACAGCAAGCTCCTCTTAAACAGTATCATGAATATAACGCAGCAGATGTCTATCTATAATATCGACTGCGACACCATCAAATACAACGAGTCCAACAATACCATGACAGCCGTGCTCGGAGGGGGAGATATCTCGGTATATCTTGGCACGGATGATGACCTTGCCGCCAAGATCTCGGCGCTTAATGATATGCTGCCGGAGCTAAAGAACCGTGGGCTCAAAGGTACCTTGGACTTAAGTGCCTATGACGACAAGGCCAAGAAAAATGCGTCAAGCTTTAAGCTGAGAGAGGAGCAGACAGAAACCGCTGATGACAACAACGAGGGCTGAGGGGAGAATACAGGAATGGGGCAGCCGGATACCCGCCGGCAGCTTCATTGATATAATGGTAGCCATCACGACGGCGTCTCTGTTCGTGGCGGCATTTATAGCGGCATTCTATACGGGCAAGGGACCGGCGACTGTGCTCAGCGACTGGGTCAGGATTATGACCTGCCCGGATCCTCTTATAACAGATTATTTCCAGGTTGCAGGACTCTCGGCGGCGTTTGTCAATGCCGGAGTCTGCGGACTTATATGCACGATGTTCATGCTGCTCTTGGACGGCAGCTCCAAGCCTAATTCATTTGCAGGATACATACTCGTCATCACGCATTGCTTCTACGGACTCAATCCTCTCACGATGATGCCCTGCTTCCTTGCGCCCATACTCTATATCAG
>CAVHZK010000180.1:0-3893 GCA_963640215.1 bacterium
GTTATCCCAGCTTATCATCTCTAAGGGTCTGTATTCACGGTTTTCAGTATTTTCATCCGACAGAATTGTATAAGCGACCTGCACGTAGGCGTAGTTCATGTTCCTGCTCCTCAGAATGAAATCACATTCAAATTTGCCAAATCTTCCGACACTGATAGTATATCCGTGAGTTAGGGCATAGTTGTGGATAATGTTTTCAAGCACTGGTCCGTAGTTTATCCTGTTATCAGTATTGACAGCATAATAAAATGACAGATCCGACAGATAATATTTTTTCTCTCCATTCAGAGATCTTCTTGACTTCATATCGAAGCGGTCACACCGGATGAGGATCTTGGCATTTTCCAGAGCTTCAATATATCGGTTTACTGTTTCAAGCTTTACCTTAATGCCGCCTTTATTCAGGTCATTTACAATATGTGAAATATTGGTGCTCGCACCGAAATTGGCAATAAAATAGCGCATAACGGCATCAAAGGCGGCACGATTTCTGATTTTTAATCTTGAGCGTATATCCTTTTGAAATATTTCTTCAATCAGATTGCGGGTATATTCTCTCTTGGCGTCGGCGGTACGCAATTTAAGTGCGTAAGGAAAACCACCGTCATGTATGAAATTAGTTAATTCCTGCGTATCATCGTCAAGAGGTATCTGCAGGAACACCTTCATATTGAGATATTCCTCAAATGTCAAAGGATACATATCAAGCTCAATATAACGTCCGGTAAGCTTGGTGGCAAGCTCACCGCTTAATAGATAAGAATTTGATCCTGTTATAAATATAGAGAAGCAGCCCTCATCTCTCCATGCGTTGAGGACAGGTTCAAAATCCTTAATGTTCTGTATTTCGTCAATAAAGAGGTATTTTTTACCATCTGTATGAGCATTTTCCTGTATCAGAAGGTCGAGCTGCTCTGCAGTTGTGACAGAGAGGTAGGGATGTCTGTCAAGGTTGAAGTAGAGGATATTGTCAGGATTGATGCCCGCAGCCAACAATTCACTGATAATCATCTGCATAAGTGAGCTTTTACCGCATCTCCTTACGCCGGAAACAACCTTAATAAGCTCAGTCTCATGGTAGAAGTCCCTGAGCCTTGCAAGATATTTTTCACGAAAATAAAGGTCTTGTTGTATTTCAATATTCATATATCCACCTCGGAGTTGACACTACATAGTATTAAAGTGAAGAGTTGCTATGTAATGTGTCATTCACGTTATTCGTTTAGAGTAACAGTACCAGAAAATCCCCCGCTTATCAAGTTTAAGGGGGATACTTTTGATAAAAATGCAGAGAATACCACCGTTAAATGTAGATTAAGCAGGTGGAAATGATATGGAGTGCAAGCTATCGCAATACTGCCTGCTCATTAGATAAACGGTAAGACACTTGATTGACCGCTGATGCGAAAAAGTACGGCAGGGACAAGGCTGATTGCTTTCAGCCTATCCCTGCCGTACATGTTAATTAGATAGATACAGCGTAGCTTAATACCATTTTAGCTCTCGCCTGCAGGTTTCTCGGGCGGTGTCTGAGAGCTGTCGCCGTCGGGTTTCTCCGGGGGAGTCTGACCGTCCTGCGGCTGGACATTGCCGTCTGGCTTCTCTGGAGGTGTCTGTCCGCTGCCGTTATCCTGCGGTGGTGTCATATTGCCGCCTAGTGCTTGCCCGCCGTTGCCATCGGGAGTGCTGTTGTCGCCATCAGGCTTAGCCGGTGGGTTCTGTCCGTCTGGCTGTCCGCCATTAGGCGCGCCCTTACCATCTGGTGCCTGTCCGTTTGGTGCGCCGCCATTGCCGTCAGGTGCACCGTGGGACTCATAGACTACAGTCTCTATGGCCTCACCGGTCGACTCTGTGCCTTCCTTGTACTCAGTACCGCCTACGGTGAGCTTATGACCGTTTAGCTTTATCGCATTCTTGCCGCAGGTAAGGCTGGTTATCGATGTGTCGGCAGTAAGCGTCCATGTAGCGCCGTCTGCTATATCCACGTATACCTTGCCACTGTTATCTATGGAGCCGTTGAATACTGAATCTCCGCTAAGATACATATTGAGGTTGGAATTGGCATCTACAGTGACTATGCCGGAGAGGGACTGATCCTTGGCATTCAAGGTAACCTGTCCGCCGTTTTCGCCCTCATTGCCCCAGCCCTCTGACTGTATGCACAGGAGGTCGTCCGTGGCATAATTAAGCTTGACGCTATCAAGATTTATCTCGGCAACAGTATTGGTTACAAAGAACATGCCTCCGTTCTTGGAGGTAAGCGTACCGCCGTTCATGGTAAATGTGCCCTTACCGGTATCGGCATCACCGGACATGGACTGGTATATCATTACCGCCTGCAGGAGCTCAGTCTTGTCACTGTTCTGCACCGTGTTATCACCCGTCACATCGGAATCATTTATAGTAACAGAGTTCTTGCCCTCGACTACTACGGCCTGAGCAACCTTGGAATCGAGCACGGCATCATTTACAGTGATATCTGCCGTCGAATATATGGCAGGAGAGCCTGAGCCGTTGGTCTCATAGAAACCGCCGTCTGCTATGATGGTGCCGCCGCCTCTGTCACTGCGGATGGCTGCACTCGAGCCGCCCTGAGTCGTTACATGCAGGTTAGTGGCGTTGATAGTACCGCCGCCGGTGACCATGATACCGCCTGAATTGTGCTCGGAGGTCTCGATGGTGGAGTCGGAGATATCTATGCTGCTGCCTTCTCCGTATGCAAATACGGCATTGCCGTAGGTAGCATCAGTGCATATCTTGGAATCACTGATAGTCAGCTTGCCACCATTTTGGGCTATGACTGCTGCATTGGTTCCGTAGAAATCGGCTTCGTCGCCGCTGTCAGCATCGCCAGTCTTGCTGACGCCTATATTGACATAGCTTTCCTCGGTGCCGTCTGCATCTATGGCGTGCTCTCCGGCATTGTTCGCTGTGTATTGTTCGCCGGTGCCGCGCTGTGACTCGTCGTCAGCCTTGGTTTCGGGAGCAGTAGTTTCTGCAGCCGTGGTCTCCTGTGTAGTGGTTTCTGCTGTGGTGCTTGCAGAGCAGGCACTCATCGAGAGTGAGAGTGCTGTCATAAGTGCAAGACTTAGTTTCTTCTTCATGTAAATGTCTCCTTAGTTGTAAATGTAGTTGCTGTGGGTCAAGGTGCGTGGGATATCGCTGCAGGCTATACCTGCGACCGGTTCTTTACTCCGAGCAAACATCCATGCCTGCGTGCTTGCAGGCGCCACATACTCTTTGACCTAAGTAGCGCAAAGCTTAGCTTGTCTCCGGACATTTTGCCGGAACTTACGACACAGGTTCCTTGCGCCTTTAGTGCAAGGATAGCCCCGCTCTGTGTGCAAAATGTGTGCAGCCAGCGAACTAAATATGTTTTGTACATAGGATGTTTCAAGATATATGCACAGTCATTATTTGGGCTTTCGGTTATATTGCATAAAAAGCTAAGCGTGAAATTATGCAATTTTCATACTATTCATTTTTGTAAAAATAGTGTATAGTCAACGTCGGATGTTAGAATAATTTTCCTACAGAAAGTAGGATATTTATATGATACCGGGGTCAAAGATGCTTAAGTACGGAGCAATCCGGTATCATCCTGTGGATGAGGTAGCTTTATCCACAGCACCATTTATTTTGGGAGGCATTGGTATAATGAAAGTTGGATTGATTTACACGAGCACAACGCCTGAGCTTATAGCTGACGTTGAGCGCGAGGTAAGAGCACAGATCGGCAACGAGGCTGAACTGTTCAGCCTGCAGGATCCGTCGATACTTGCTGAGGTACGTGAGGCAGGTTATGTTACGACTGCTCCCGCAGCAAGACTTATCGGTATGTATATGAAGGCTGCAGAGGCTGGCTGTGATGCAGCACTTAATCTGTGCAGCTC
>CAVHZK010000181.1:0-3828 GCA_963640215.1 bacterium
GACACCTGACAACCAAAGTGTAGGTGCGGATGGCGTAAAGATAGGTTGAGCGAGAATAACTATATCTGATATTTTATGTTAGACCTGAGCAGACAGTATATAGAGCGGCGAGGTATTCAGCCCTATTTATACTGCCTGTTCATTGGATAAGCGGTAAGACACTTGATTGAACAATGATGCGATATCAAGTAAATAGAACCGTATAACTTTACCTATATAGACGGTATCAAACCCGTTTAAGTATAGGACCAGAAACCTTCTTTATACAGTTCGGCAGGGAAAGCTGATTAAACCTTTAGCTTTTCCCTGCCGAACTTGTGTATGTAGCGCAGAGTAATACGCTCTAATCTAATCATACCGACTCACTGTTCGTAATGAGCGTGAGATCAGACATAACCCCAGAGTATGTATTGACAATATGTTTAATCCGACATATGCAAGGTTATCCCTTCACATGCAGATCCATGCTGCCGGAGCGGAAGCCCTCGAGGTCAAGTGTGATGTAGTCATATCCGAGGGAATGGAGGTAATTGATGAGCTCTTCACGGAGCCCTAAGAGGCTCGTGAACGAGTCCTTATCTATCTCTATTCTCGCTGTCTTGTCATATATGCGGAGGCGGACATTATAGAAGCCTCTATCCCTTAGCCATTCTTCGCCAAGCTCTGCCCTGTGCATTTCCTCTACGGACAGAGGAGTATTGTAGGGAAATCTCGTAGCCATACAGGGATTGGACGGGCGTGAGGCTACGGATATGCCGTATTCAGCTGCCATCTGCCGTATCTCTGCCTTGGTGAGATGAAAATGCGCCAGCGGACTGATGATGCCAAGCTCACGCAGAGCTCTGATGCCGGGGCGGTATACATGCAGGTCGTCTTCATTGGTACCGTCAAGGACTGAGGGGGCATTTAATGTGGCGGCCTTAGCCTTAAGCTTAGTAAATAAGCAGCTCTTGCAGCGGTAGCAGCGGTCTGTCGGATTATCTATGATGCCAGCTTCCTCCATCTCGTTTAAGCTTATGACTACATGCTCGGCGCCTGTCTCCTTGGCAACCTTACGCGTTATATTGAGCTCATTCATAGGATGAAGCTCGGTATGCACGGTGACGGCATAGACCGTTGTGCCAGTTTCCTTAGCTGCGTCACAGCAAAGCTTAAGCAGGAGACTGCTGTCCACGCCTCCTGAAAATGCAAGAGCGATATTGCCCTTCGCCAGTTCAGCTATATATGATAGGAGAGCTTTCTTTTTCTCTGAGTATTCCATGTCTTTGAGAGTACCTTTCTTTACAAACAACACCTACCTATTCTATATGATTTACATTATACATTTCAAGTCCAATATCGTGCTATAATGAACAACAATCGGCTTGACCTTGCAGTGGGGGTTAATGATACAATTTAGGTCCATAGTACAAAAACAGGGAGTATATTAGCAAAACTTTTTATGAATAAAGATAAAGATATTACACAGACAACAGAACAAACATCAAATATAACAAGACCCTGCGACCACAGATATAGGTTTATTCTAAAGCGCTTACTTGCCATTACCGCAGCTTCCCTCATAGCAGCCTCATGGCTTACAGCCTGCGGCAGTGCCGGCTCTACAGGCAATACCGGCATTAATGTGGATAATAGGCTTAAGCAGGACACAGTCGCCGGCGCAGATATCGCATCAGGCTCTAACACAGATAGTGCATCAGCTTCAGCTATCGGTTCTGCCAGTGAGCGCAATCCGCAGGCCAATGACAGCGGCAGCGGCTCGGAGTCCGTGCTCGTATACGGCTCCAATGATTATACGCGTATCAATCCCGCGATGGATGAGCACGGCGAGATAAGCAAGCTCATATTTGACGGGCTTATGCGCAACGACTCAGACAACAAGGTCGTGCCGGGACTTGCTTCAAGCTATGACTACGACGAGGACTCCTATACCTATACCTTTCATCTGAGAGAGGGCATAAAATGGCATGACGGCGAGCCTCTTACCGCCTCGGACGTAAAATTTACCATAGACGCCATCCGTGACCCTGCCAATCTCTCTGAAAATGCGCCAGATTTTGAGGACATAGAGGAGATAGAGCTCATCGACGAGCATACGATAAGCTTCCGCCTAAGCGCACCCAATGCGGCATTTACCCAATATATGACTATGGCCATATTACCGGAGCACTGCCTTGAGGGCGAGGACATGCAGGAGTCGGATTTCTTCCGCGCGCCCATAGGCACAGGCGCGTACAGCTTAGAGTCATGGGACGCAGGACAGTCCATAGTGCTCACCAAAAACGAGGATTATTATCGTGGTGCTGCCAATATAGACAAGCTTATATTTAAGATAGTGCCTGACGACAACGCACAGGCCATACAGCTTAAGTCCGGCGAGATAGACTTAGCGCTCCTTGATGCCAAGAATGCGGCTAATTTCGAGGACGCAGCGGGATATACCGTATATGACATGCTCACGGCGGACTACCGCGGCATATTGTTTAACTATGCCAATGAATATTGGCAGGAAAATAAGGATCTCATACCGGCTGTATGCTATGCGATAGACAGGCAGGCTATAGTTGACGCCGTGCTCCTTGGACACGGCATGGCGGCATACGGACCATTGCAGCGCAATGAGTATAACGATGAAAATGCGCCTCATTACTATTATGATCCGGATAGAGCCAAGGCTATACTCGAGGCGGCTGGCTGTACATTAAACAAGGACGGCTATTATGAGCGAAACGGCGAGGAGATAGGTTTCACTATAAATGTGATGAGCGGAGAGCAGGACAGGCTCGATATAGCTCTTGCCGCGGCGCAGCAGCTAAGAGAGATAGGCATCAGCTGCAAGGTGGATATACCGGCTGTCATGGACTGGAGCGGGCAGGCAGCCGCTATCATAGGCTGGGGCAGTCCCTTTGACGCTGACGACCACACATATAAGGTGTTCGGCACCGGAAATGCGGCTAATTATTCGGCTTATTCCGATGCAAGGGTCGACCGCTTCCTGAAGGCTGCAAGAGAAAGCTTCGATAAAGCGGAGCGTAAGAATAATTATGACGCATTTCAGGAGGCGCTCTACGACAATCCGCCTTATGCATTTATATGCTACTTGAATGCGGAATATGTCGTAAGTGACAGGATACACGGCATCAAGCCGGATATGGTATTGGGACATCACGGAGTCGGCATATTTAATAATATTACTGAATGGACAATCGACTGAGGATTGCGAGAGCGCGTAAGCGCGTAGCAATCCGTCACTTTTAGAGTATGTGGCGCCTGCGCGAACACGCAGGCGCGGTTCTTTGCTTGATAAGAGGCTTGGCGGAATGTCTGAGATACTTAAAATTGAACATCTGTCCTTAAGCTTCTATACTCCGCGCGGTGAGATAAGGGCCGTGCAGGATGTAAGCTTTAGCTTAGGTGCGGGAGAGATACTCAGCATAGTCGGAGAGTCGGGCTGTGGTAAGAGCGTGCTCTGTAAGAGCATAACGAAGCTCCTGCCTAATATAGCGAAGATAACTGCGGGACGCATAATTGCAGACGGCAGGGATATAACAGACTACGATGAGCGCCAAATGTGCCGCCTGCGCGGTGATTTCTTTGCTTATGTATTCCAGAATCCTATGACTGCACTTAATCCTACGCTGACCGTGGGCGAGCAGATAGCAGAGGCGTTACTGCTGCACGAGGAAAGGCGCAGGCTGTGTCAAGAGGAAGCCACTGGAGATAAGAGTAGGCGTTGTCAAGAATTGGCTACTGATGTGGAAGCTTCAGTAGAAGCCTGTGACGAATACACATCAGACACAGCCGCAGCCGCAGCGCAGGAAGATATAT
>CAVHZK010000182.1:0-4710 GCA_963640215.1 bacterium
GCTGGGCTCTTTACAAGGAAAGCATCAATGAGAGCAGCCGCGACTGGATGGTGTTTTTCTTCAAGCAGGCGAAGAAGCTCGCTTCCTGGTGTCTGCCGCAGTATGAGAAATTGTATGGTCCGATGGAAGATCCGCAGGCAGCGCCGAAGGAATGATTGCTTGCATTTGCAGGTCACATGTGATTATAGTTAAATGCTTTTACTACTCAAGCAAACGCAATAGGAGAAGATAGTATTTATGGACAAGATTAAGGCATTTTTAGTAAGAAAGAATATAGTGTTCTCAGCGAAACGCTACGGTATAGACGCACTTGCCGCTATGGCGCAGGGACTTTTCTGCACCCTGCTGATAGGCACTATACTTAATACTCTCGGAGCGCAGTTACATATAGATTTCCTGACGGAGACTGTTGCTACGGTAAATGGAGCAGAGCTTACTATAGGCGGGTTGGCCTCTGCCATGGTAGGACCGGCGATGGCAGCAGCTATAGGATATGCTCTGGCGGCACCGCAGCTAGTATTGTTCTCGTTGATACCCGTAGGATATGCAACCAACGTGCTCGGAGGCGCAGGAGGACCGCTCGCCGTGCTGGTGGTGGCTATTATAGCCGCAGAATTTGGCAAGGCTGTATCCAAGGAGACCAAGATAGATATATTGGTGACGCCGATAGTGACTATTACTGTGGGCGTAGGTGTGGCCTGCCTTATAGCCAAACCCATAGGAGATGCGGCATCGGCATTCGGCAGCTTCATTATGTGGGCTACGGAGCTTCAGCCTTTCCTGATGGGTATACTTGTATCAGTTGCAGTAGGCGTTGCGCTTACCCTGCCCATATCCTCGGCTGCTATATGTGCGGCACTCGGACTTACCGGACTCGCAGGCGGTGCCGCGGTAGCAGGCTGCTGTGCACAGATGATAGGCTTTGCTACTATGTCATTTAAGGAAAATGGCATAGGTGGACTCGTGAGTCAGGGCATAGGCACATCCATGCTGCAGATGCCAAACATAGTCAGAAATCCCAAGATATGGATAGCACCGACCCTGGCCTCTGCCATAACAGGCCCGCTTGCAACCTGTGTATTCAAGCTCAATATGAACGGAGCCGCTGTTTCCTCAGGCATGGGCACCTGCGGCTTGGTAGGTCAGATAGGTGTATATACCGGCTGGGTCAATGACGTTGCGGCAGGTATAAAGCCCGGTATCAGTGCATTTGACGTTGCAGGTCTCATACTCATAAGCTTCATATTGCCGGCAGTGCTCTCCTGCACCTTCTGCGAGATAGAGAGACGCTTAGGCTGGATAAAGGACGGAGACCTTAAGCTCTGATAGATAATGAGTTGGGCGTAGCTAAATTTGCAATATTCGAAGCTAAGCTATTATATTGAACTGCCATTACAACACCTCCATTGGGGAACAAAAACTCTAAATAATATATAAAATGTTCCCCAATTATCAAGGAGAGCTCAAAAGCTTAGCTTCGTATCATCTTCCTTATCCGCATTATGTACATACACTTCGGCGGGTGTAATGAATTTTATCGTATTATCGACGCGGTCGAGGAGGAACTTGTCGGGCTCTAAGAGCTTCGCTATGGCAGAGAGCATGAGTCGCTGGTTATCTCCGCGGTTTAACTCGTCAGTGCTGACAGTAAAGCGCATCACCTTATAGGCCTCCGTGTAGCTCGTTACACCCCAGCATTTGATATCGCTTAAGGGCTCTATAAGCGTAGACTTTATCTGTTCCGCGTTGGACATAACCACCTGTCTGACGCGCTTGTCGTCACCGTAGACCGGGAGCAGTATATCGGCAACGGCGCGGGACGGATTGATGGAGCGGTTCACTATATTATTGAAATCCGAATTATTGATAACACGGACGTTGCGGTAGTCCAGTGAATTGCCGTAGCTCTCTACACAGGTACTGCGCACGCCTATTTCCTTAATCTTGCCTACCCATCCGTTGATGTCTACGATATCACCCACGTTAAAGTTGCCCTCGAAGATAATGAAGAGACCGGCAAGTATGTTGCTGACCGTACTCTGAGCGCCAATACCTATGACCACAGAGGTAAGACCGGCACCTGCGAGTATGGAACCTGTCTTTACACCCAATTCACTGAGCACCAATATCACCGTAGCTAAGAGCGCGGCAAATCTGATGAAGCTCTCGATAAGCTTGTATGCCGTGACGCCGGAGGGACCGGCATTCTGCGAGACTATAGATATAAGTTTGCGCAGAGTGAGGCTCACAGCCCATACGCCGAAAATAATTATGACGCTGATGGTCACTGAGAATATATTGAAGCCACGCTGCCAGTTGGAGCTGAACAGGTAGCTTACGAGCGAGCCTGTCTTGTTATTTGTAACTATGCCGAATACAAGGTATGCGATGAACAGGAGTACGCAGCCTCCGGTGATGTAGTTCATGGAACGCAAGAAGCTCTGCTCCGAATATTCTATACCGCTGCGGTAGAGCAGCAGCTTCTCATTGTCATGCTCTGGTATGTCAGGCTCGGACTCTGAGGACTCATTGCGCTCAGAGTCTGTGGCAGCCTCATCCGTATCACTGTAGACTGACTCGGATTGGGGCACGCTTATGATGCTGTGATGACGCAGCCTGAACGGCACGAAGAAGAAAAGTATCGGCACGAGCAGTATAATCAGGCAGACCACAAAGCTTAAGATAATATTGTTTATGGAGCGGAAAATATAGCTCATATCCAATGCATCTATGAAAAAATTGCCCTCGTTGCTGGGGTCGGACGCTACATTTATAAGATATTTGGTGCCGTTTATCTTGCGTATGCCGAAGAACTTATCGCAGAGCGCATTTTCATCAAGAGTATTGGCTATGGTTGAGGTCGTCTGCTCACCCGCCTTGGCAAAATATAAGGTCTCCGGATGCTCCGAGTGGTAGTACACCACGTCGGCATTGCCAAAATCCGCCTCAATCATAACAGAGCTGCCGCCAATCTTATCCAATACGTCCTTGAACATCTCATTTTTCACGGTAAATCTGATAAGCCCTGAGTTATAACGGCACTTAACGGCATAATAGCTTATATCGTCCGCGTCAGGCGGCGTGATATAGGAATTGACAGTAGCCGAGAGTACATCATAGAGTGCCTCACTGTATTCGCCGGATTCCTTCAGCGGATATCCTATGTAGCCGTTCGAGGATGCCACGGAGATGCCGGATCTGTTAAATATGGTTATCTCAGAGCAGATCTTAAGCAAATCAGCTATTTCCTCCAGCATGTCATTGCTGCGCAGCTGTTCATTGCCCTCAATAAGCTTGGCTGCCTTATTTAAGTCAAAGGTGGTATAGTCATCGCGCACAGCCTTAAATCTCTCATATTCCTCCTTGGCAAGTGCCTCGGAATCAACGATATCAGCAAGGTCTGAGGTGGCATCAAGGTTCTGACGGCTTATCTCGGAAAGCGCCGATACATATATAAGTATGACCGTGACGATAACTGCAACTATGCCAAAGAGCGAGAGCATACGTTTCGTGATAAGCTTGTCAAGTGCAAGTCTCTTGCCAAGACGCACTATCTCTGACTCGGCGCGCACTGCGGAACGCACGAGACGCAGCACGGATGCACTTACTACCAATACAAATGCGGCTAAGAGTATATAGCATATAGGCAGGAAGACATCCGAGAGCACATTTACAAAGCGATCCTTGACGCTGTAATACACTGTAATACGGAAGCTGTCCTCCATATCCTCAGAGCAGAGTCTGTAGGAGTTAAGCTCCCGCAGGAGTCTGAATATATTATAATCAGTGTCAGAAGCATTGATATCGACAGCGTTGTCAAATATGGCCTGCATATCGGCATCCTGTACGTTGCGCATCGTTATGGTCTGATCCACGCCGGAGTATATATAACCTGTCTCGGTATCATACAGGATGACGCCGTAGCCATTGGAGAATAAATGACTGTAGTTTAAGCTGTTGCGAGCATCGAGACCCGTGAGCTTGCCAATGCCGCGGTACATGGTGACTAAGAATCCGCCGGATACCGGCGCGGCAGCATACAGGTCGATACTATCATCGTACGTTATCTCCATCATGCCGTCTATGCACAGCTGGGAGAGCTCTTCGCGCGAGAGTCCTAAGCCTGCGGCATTGGAGCTGCTCAGAGACTCCGTCATATTCTCTATATAATAAAATTCAACATTATCATCGGGGCCAGTGAGCAGATCGAGGGCAGTGTCCCAGTCCTCACGCGGAGTATTCTCAAGATTGAGCTTGGCGAAGGCAGTCTCCGTATCTATGAAGTCGTAGATTGAGTCATATTCTTCACTCACTATGCGGTCAGAGAGCAGTATGCGCTGCTTGATGGTATCTAGCCCGAGGCGCAGAGCAGTATCATTATCCTTAAAGTCTACGGAGAGACGCGCAAAGAACATACCAGTACTAAGCGATATCGCTACGAGCAGCATCAGTACTGCTACAATGCGCACATAGATTTTTTCATGCTTCGATGCGTACTTGTCGCTGCGTCTTATTTCCTTAATATTATCCGAGGCGTCGGACAGTATATGATGAGGCTTAAAATTTAGCTTAAAATTATAGTTTTTCATGCAGTCATAATAACATTTGCAAAAGGCTAATTGCAATGCCAACTTACGCCTGCGGACTTTTATATGTACTCTAAAAGTGTTGACGGATGCAAAATCAGACTGCATGCTTGCATGCAAGGAT
>CAVHZK010000183.1:0-9642 GCA_963640215.1 bacterium
AGTTACAGGAGGAGCTCGGATTTTCTTTCGAGCATATAGCCAAGCAGAATGCCAAGGATGTTGACAAGGCGATAGCCTTCTGCGAGGACTACAAGACCTTCATGGACGCATCCAAGACTGAGAGAGAGTGCTGCGCCTATGTAAGAAAGCTTGCTGAGCGCGAGGGCTATAAGCCCTTTAAGCAGGGAACTACTCACAAGGCAGGCAGCAGATTCTACTATGTGAATCGTGACAAGAATATCATACTTGTCACCATAGGCAAGCGTAAGCTTGCTGATGGCATACGCTTTAATATCGCACATATCGACAGTCCGAGACTCGATCTCAAGCCCTTCCCTCTCTATGAGCAGGATGAGATATCATACTTTAAGACACATTACTACGGCGGCATACGTAAGTATCAGTGGGGTACGACGCCTCTTGCCATGCACGGAGTAGTGATGCTTAAGGACGGAACAAGGGTCGATATCTGTGTCGGTGAGAAGGATGATGACCCCAAGTTCGTTATATCAGATCTCTTACCGCATCTTTCTGCCAAGCAGAACAAGCGCCCGCTTAACGAGGGACTAAGAGGCGAGGAGCTGAATATCATCATAGGCAATATTCCCTATCCGGACGAGGACATCAAGGAAGCCTTCAAGCTCAATACCTTGAAGCTCTTAAATGAGCGCTTTGGCTTAACAGAGAAGGATTTTACGCGTGCTGAGATTGAATTTGTACCTGCTGTCAAGGCGATGGATATAGGCTTCGACAGGTCGCTCATAGGCGCTTATGGTCAGGATGACAAGGTATGCGCATATACGGCAGTCATGGCTGCGTTTGAGGTAAAGAATCCTGAGTATACGACGCTCACTGTGCTCACAGACAAGGAAGAGATAGGCTCTGAGGGCAATACCGGTATGGCATCCAAGGCACTGCACCACTTTGTGGAGGATCTGTGCGATTATGCAGGAGTGGCAAGCCGCGATGTATACAGGCACTCGACCTGCCTTTCATCCGATGTAAATGCAGCTTACGATCCGACATTTTCAGATGTATTCGATAAGCGTAATTCAAGCCTTATCGGCCACGGACCCGTATTGACCAAGTATACCGGAGCAAGGGGTAAGTCAGGCTCTAATGATGCCTCAGCAGAGACCATGTATAAGGTTATATCCTGCATGGAGAGAGAGAATGTTATCTGGCAGATAGGAGAGTTAGGCAAGGTAGATGAGGGCGGCGGAGGCACCATCGCCATGTTCATGGGTGACTTGGACGTAGATACCGTGGACTTAGGTGTACCTGTTCTCGCCATGCACGCTCCCTTTGAGATTACGTCTAAGCTTGACGTATATCATACCTATAAGGCATTCTGTGCATTCTACAGAGGATAGAGAGTCTGAGAGGGCTGCTATTTGACAATTGGGTCAGAGCATGTAGCAGTTAGCTCTGACCCTTGAGCACGAGAAAATGCGAGCATGGGAAAAAGATGCATAGCATTGATGAAGCCGCAAAGCTTGAGAATGGATAAAAGAAAGAGAAATGACATTATCCTTATATTGATAATTGTAATTGCAGCCGCTCTGTGGTTTATCACCAGGAGCGGCGCTTTGAGTGTTATCGGTATCGGTGCAGGGAAGTCAGCGTCAGATAAGCGCATAGTGATAAGCGTAGATGATAGGGAAGTTTATGCCGAAAACGCTGATGAGCTTACGGATGAGCTCCCCGTAACTCTCGATATATCAGGTCATACCGGCGGTCACAATGTATTTGTGATAGACAAAAACTCAGATGGTGATGTAGAGATATATTGCTCTGAGGCGGACTGTCCCGACAAGATATGCGTGGAAACAGGACGCATATCACTGCCTGATCAGCCCATAGTCTGCCTGCCGCACAGAGTCACGGCGAGAATTGCCGAGACAAATGGGTAAGCAACTATGTCGGCGTGCTTGCAGGCACCACATGATAAAAAAATCAATGATTGTTATGTGCTAATGCGCTCCGGCAATCCTGCCTGCATTGCTCATGCAGGTCAGGTTGCCAATTTACTCTGCCATACGTTAACACTTTTAAGGTTAACAAAATGAGCGCTCTTGACGCAAGCTTGATGGAACGATACAGAAGCCAATTATGAATATACATGCAAGATTAAATCAACTTAACACAACGCACAAGTCGCTTGCACTAAGGATGCTGCTCTTGTTATTGCTCATCGCAGCATTATATATCGGAGTCAAAGTATCCGCGGGTGCGGGGGATGCCGCAGCAGCAAGTCCAGGCGGAGCATGGGAATTATCAGACGGAAGCTGGTATTATACAGGTGATACGGCACCAAGGAACGGCTGGCTTTCCGAGGAATATTTCATCGACGAGTCAGGACGTATGGCGACTGATGAATGGATATACACATATAGAGATGGCACGCTTCATCATTCCAAGATGATATCACTTAGCGATATGGCTGATATCGACATGGATAGGCTCTACTATGTCGGCAGTGATGGCTTAAGGGTGAAAAACAAGACAATTTATTATACGCCGATAAGCTTTGATGCAGACGGACGATGCAACTTAAGCATAGCAGACCTTAACCTTGCTCAAGGCACGGACAGCGGTTTAGACGGATTGCGGAGGTACATAGTCTTAGATGACGGACTTAAAGAATACTATTAGTAAGCTGTATGCGTGTATTTTCATTATTGCACTGACTGCAAATGCGCAAGCACTTTTCTTTAATACGGACGCAACCGACTCAATCAGAGCTTACGGCGGAACTCAGGCTCAGATGACATCCGGCAGATTTATAGGGCATTATCTGGATGTTTTATTCGAGCAGATGGGCTTCTATTTTCCTTTTCGTTATATAAATGTCTTACTGTATATCGCATTTACAGCGATGGCAGTTATATTCATACTCCTGATCTTCGATATCAGAGATCTGTTAAGGGGATGCCTCATAGGTAGCATAATCGTGACCTCAGCCGTAAACAGCGGCGTACTTGTGTATTTCTATGTTGCACATATGTACGGACTGTGCTTCCTCATATCCATGATAAGTGCATATCTTATGCTGAAACGTAGGATGACAGTCATACCGGCGCTGCTCATTGTACTTTCACTTGGCATATATCAGGCATATTTTGCAACGGTCATATTGGTAGTATTTCTGTACCAGCTTAGGGCACTTATAGCCTGCGGTGATGATATCAAGGCATGGATAGCCGATGGTGTGCGCTGTATAATTATTACCATGGCGGCGCTGATCATATACATCTTGGCAAATAAGCTTGCGCTTAATCTTGCCGGGCTTACGATGGAAGGCTATTCCAATATGAGCGATAATGTGGTGCCAAGCTACGGCTTTGCGCAGGTAGTGAAGCTCTTGCTCACATCATATACGCTTATATTCAGCTTCATATTCACCAAGCAGTATTTCTTCTGTGATAATGTGGTGATGCGCTTGTGCAGCGCTGTGTCATTTATAAGCTTTATGTGGCTTTACGCGAGCGTATTTATAAGACAGAGATCATCGATAAAGAGAGCATTGCTTATAGCCTTGCTGCTGGTTCTGCCCTGCATGATCAATCTGCCGATGTTTGTATCTACCGAGGTGCCGGAGCGTATATGCCTTAACTGGTACTTTATATTCATAATACCGCTCATATTGGCAGATATCAAAGAGATGCGCGGCGGGAAAGTCTACAGATACATGCTATCCTTGCTGACCTGTGCCTGTGTATGTGCAAGCCTCTATTCCGCATACAGAAATGTAAATATCTATACAAGCTATGCCAAGGCAAATGCGCTTGCAGAGGATATAGTCGATGACCTTGAGCACAGGATAGCCGAGTGCGAGGGCTTTACTCCGGACAAGGAGCTGTGCTTCATCGGGACGCTGGACACAGATCTGACTAACGGAACGTTCTTTAATATAGAGTACTCGGAGTTTCTCTATAAGCTGTTTAACAGAGATTACAGCTCCATATTTAAGAGATATGCCCTGCTCGATTACAGATATCTTACCCCGGATGACAAGAGAGTGGCAAGATATAAGCTTAGTGATATAGATGCTAAGGAGACTGATGTACTCAGCAAGGGCGACGCTTTCTACTGCATTGAAGGCATACATGGCGGGCATCCGACCATACACAGTAATGTTGAGGCGATAAAGGAGATGCCTTCATATCCGGCGTCAGGCTGCGTACAGGATATAGACGGAGTGATAGTTATTAAGTTGAGTGAGTAAACAAGCATGCCTGCGTGCGTGCTTGCAGGCGCCACATATAATAAAAGTACGGATTGCTACGCGCTTACGCGCTCCCGCAATCCTCAAATCTATCTATCCTTTTGTCCAATCCTCTATCTCTAACTCCTCAACACGGAGGAACTCCCTTGTATTATTTGTCACAAGTATCAACCCCTCTGATCTTGCATGACCTGCAATCAGCATATCCATGGATCCAATCGGTGTTCCCCTGCGTTCAAGATCTGCGCGAACCTTGCCATATTCCTCGGCAGCATAATTGTCAAACGGGAGTATGGCTATTGATGAGAGGAAAAGTGTAAGTGCCACACGATTGCGTTCCGTCGCCTGACTCTTTTCCACGCCATGCATCAGTTCACCATAGGTAATAGTTGAGATACATATATCATCGGGATTGTGCTTCAAGAAGTTACTTATGACCTCCGGCGGTTTGTGCTTGATTGCATATATGCAGATATTTGTATCAAGCATGTATCTCATAATGCTTCTCGCTCCTGAGCTTTGACCTGTTCTCTGCCATCACTCATGAAATCATCAGAGAACATATCCAAGCTGTTTAGGAAGCCTGACCAGCGATTGCCCTTTGGAGTCAGGATAACAATATCCCCGAGCTTGTTGATTATAACTTCATCGCCGTTAAAGCGACATTCCTTAGGAAGGCGGACTGCCTGACTTCGACCGTTTTCAAATAACTTTGCTGTCAACATACCGATGCACCTCCTTTGCGTCTCCAAAAGCACCAGCGTCAGCACATTCTTCCATGGTATCAAGTGCAATGATTCTGCAGCAAACAAGCTTGCCAGAATCGTTGACCCTTTCTACTCTGGTGTTAGTATATACCATGATATATATGCCGTCAAATCATTCTCTTTGTGTTTCTGCCTTTTCCACCGGATTGCGAGCTTGCAGACGGCGGTCTATGGACTCATGCAGCAGCTGCGATATGAGTGCCATCAGCGGAATGAAGAAAATCATGCCGAGCACGCCGAAGAGCTTGCCGCCGAGCATCACTGCCAACAGCGTCCAGAACGGCGACAATCCCACGCTGTTTCCCACAACATGAGGATAGATGAACTGATTTTCCACAAACTGTGCTGCCTGATAGACGATGAGGCATAGGAGTGCCTTGTCCGGCTCAGCCAGCAATGTAAAGAGTATGCCTATGACGCAGGACAGAAATGCTCCGACGTAAGGGACAAATGCAAATGCAGCTGTCAGGACTGCCGTCAATCCTGCATAAGGTATACCGGCAAGCGAGAGCGAGACGAAGATAAGTGTCCCAAGTATCACCACCTCTACGCATTGTCCGGACAGAAACTTGGCATATGTACTGTGTGCAAGCCTCGCGATGTGGCATATACGCTCTGCTATATCTTCCTTGCAATAGGCGT
Organism: bacterium; assembly: GCA_963640215.1. GTDB lineage: Bacteria > Bacillota > Clostridia > Lachnospirales > Lachnospiraceae > Avilachnospira. Next base: position 5,638 of record CAVHZK010000183.1, read on the forward strand.
ACAGCGCCCGCTTGCACTGTTTGCCAAGCTCCCGCCAGCCTAACAGTACATAGAAGGTTATGACGAGCGAAATTGCCGTATTTGCAATCGCAGATATGGTATAACCCGCCACACTCGCAACAGAACCTATTACTATGTCAAATCCGCTTAGGACATCCCTGAGCATGGTCTTCCAGTCAAACTTTGCTATTAGGTCTGCCAAGCCCTGCGTATCTACACCGTAGCTCTGCATGAGCTCAAGCCAGTATGGCAGTTTCTCATGACCAAGCTCCGCTATACTCCTGACGGAGGCTGCAAGCTGCGGTATCGCTATTACGCACAGGAGCGCGATGATCGCAGCGACGCATATCAGAGTCACCAGCAGGCTGATGAGGTCTAACTGCTTGTCCGTTGCCCTGGGCAGGATGCGGCGCAGTCTCCGCGCCACCGCCTGCACAGGCACACTTAATACAAAGGCGAGCATAAGTCCCGACAGCACCGGCGACAAGAGCTTAAGACAGGCTTCTATCAGTCCTATAGCCTGTCTTAAATTACTCAATACGGCAAATAAGACCACTCCAAAGGTAATCAATATAAGCTGTTTCTTGTATGATTTATCCATAGTCATTTTCATGCATCTGCATACGGTCTAAGCCGTCAGCAGTTACTATATATATCTGATACCTTCGTCAAGGCTTGCTCGCCTAATGCGTCATCACTTAGTAATCAGCTTAATGAGCTCGTCTATCTCCGCCTCGGTCATACCGCCGTCAACAAGATACTGCCTTGCACCATTGACATAATCTATGTCGCGGAGCTTCTCCGCACCAGTCTCACCTGAGAGATACTCCATGAATGCATCAAAATACAACGAAACAACTGCATCGTAACGCTCTGGCGTAGCTTCCTTACTTATGCCGTAATAATTGTCATAAGTAATCATATAATCATCGCACATCTCCTCATAGCTTGCGCCCGCAAGTGCCTCTATGAGCACACATACAAATCCCGTGCGGTCCTTGCCCTCAAGGCAGTGAATGTACGCGGGGCCACCGACCTCCATGAGCTTGCGCAGTCCCTTGACCACACTCTGCTTGTATACATCCTTGGAATAAGAGGCTGACATGCTGAGCGTAGCTGTATGTCCCTCATTGTAAAGCTTCTTGGCATAGTCTGAGCTGAAATCGTCCTTATCAAAATATTTGTGCATATCCTCGTCCGAGTCGGCAAGGTCAATGACGCAGGCGATGTTATGCTGCTCTATCTGCGCATTGGCATAGGATGCACGGCTTCTGCTGTTATCGACCGGTGAGGCACCACGATATAAGAAGTCCGGCTTAAGATTACCGCCCTTTAGTGCGCGGAAATTGGCGAATATCTCATCTGAGGCAAAATCAGCCCTGTCTACGGAATATGACTGTCCGAGAGCCTCCTGCGTCGCAAGATATTTTGCGGACTCATTGAGTGTGATAGTGACTGTCATGCCGTCCTTAAGTTCATACGGAGTCCAAAAATCAGCATTGCTGCTTGCTATGAGGACATAATCGTTTTTCGGATAAGCAACCACCAGGGGCTTGCCGGGCTTGACATAATATCCGTTAAAGTATGGAATGTCTGTAAGCGTTACGCCGTTGCTGAATTCGAGGTTGAGACTATCGCCGAGCGACAAGCCAGCCTTGGTAAAGTCCTCGGCGTCAAGGTCAAGGTCTGCACTGTCGAACTTGGCATCCTTATGCATTGTAGCCGTGACGGATATCTCGCTAGAGTCGGCGGTGTCCTTCGCGCTGTCCGCGCTGTCTGCTGCCTTGACATCCGACGATGTAGTGCTTTCAGCAGTGGTCTCTGCCGAGATCTCCGCACTCGCCGCAACTGTTGTCTCTACATTCTTACTGCCAGCCTTGCCGCATGAGCAAACTACGACAGCGGCAAGAACCGCCAGCAGCAGGTATAAGTTTTTCTTAGTGTTCTTCAAAATGTTCCTCCTAAATATCTCCCTTGCAGAGTCAACCATCATGCCAGCGCTTTTGCAGGCGCTACATACTCTAAAAGTCACGGATTGCTACGCGCTGACGCGCTCTCGCAATCCTCAAATGTATTCATACCCGCTCAGTTTTCTTGCGAAAACTGGCTATGTATTCATACATTTGAGGTTGCCAAATACAAAAGCATTCTTGCGTGCAAGCACGCAGCCTGCTTTTGTATCCGTCAACACTTTTAGAGTCAATATTTCTCTGCAGTATATTACTAAGGTGCAAAGAGTGTCTTGCGTGTAAGCTTGCATTCAATCTTTGCCCCTTTGACCCACCTCCTGACAAGTTCCTTTTATGCTTAACTTTTTTGATCCGTGAAGATCTGTTGATTAGCAAAACGTCAATCGCAAGTCGCTGATAAGTGTACCACAACCACCCCGTCGGATTCCACTATTATCTCGAGCCTGCTTGGACTAAGCGTGTCCGAGTTCGCTCTGCAAAGTTATGGCACTAACAGACTAAAAGCATAGGCTCTGATGATGAAATACAGAATGAGTAAACAGCCATGCCAGCGTATACGCAGGCGCCACATAAAAGTACAGATTGTTATGCGCTGGTGCATTTGCCGCATTGTCGTTTTCCTGACTTTGAGTTATGATTGATGGCATCAGAGTAAACGAGGTCGAGATAAGTATGAGCAATGGCATAGAGAAACAGCAATATTATGGTCTGGATATATTGAAGTTCGTTATGGCACTCTTGGTGGTTGCCAGACACACGATACAGATATTTTACCCGGTAGACAGCAGATGGCGCGTCATCATTCATTATTGGCTGTCCAACTTGGGCGTCCCCACATTTTTCGCGATTGCCGGTTTTCTGCTCTTTACTAAGGCTGTGACCTATGATGAACATACCGCCGCTCCTGTGCTTGATGCAGCGAAGTTTCGCGCATACATTTTCCGTATACTGAAGCTGTATATACTCTGGAGCATCATTTACCTGCCCATAGATATATACAACAGGCAGCCTGTCGGCTTCTATATACAATCCTTCTTCATGTCCAGCACGATCATACAGCTGTGGTACCTACCGGCACTGATAGTCGCAGTCCTGATTAACTGGCTGCTCTATCGGTTATTTAAAGGGCAGACGAGGATGATGCTTATCTGCACCACCATGCTGCTCATCATCGGATGGACGGTGGATAATCATGTCGTCTATACGCACTTGGCGCCGCCGATGATGCAGTCATTTGTAGGATGGTATACGCCGAAGTTTCTGACCATGCGTAACGGCATATTCTACGGAAGCTTCTATGTGGCTGCCGGTGCATGGATTGCTGGACGAAATAGGCGTATGCCTCTTGTGCCTACTCTCCTTGTATGTATCGCTTTCCTCATCGTCATGTATAAGGAGATCTCGATCTGTTCAAATATCAATATAGTATTATCCGCCGCTCCGGTAGTCGTGTGTCTCATCGAGCTGGCATTGAGATTAAAGGGCAGCAGGAACAAAGTTTTCCTCTTCATTCGCGAGCAGAGTGAATGGATATATTTTACACATTACTACTTTATATACCTGTATTCATGGACTGTTGCCTTCAATCCGCTGCCGATAACTGAGGCCAATATCATGCTGTGCGTGCTCATCCACATGTTCACATTCACGATTGTCATCTATTGGCTTTCGCATAAGGAATACGGCAGGTGGCTGCGAGGGCTTATATAAGGAATCGATGCTTACGCTTCTTCACCGACCAAATGCACTGTCGTGTAGATGAAGATATGTATCTCTTTTTATTTCCATAGTGAGCTCCACTATTTTAGTTTTCTGGCATGTTTACCAATTTTCTAAAGTATAGCACTTGGGAATGCAAAGCACAATATAGATGCAATCGCGCAAAAATACTAAATATCCGTAATTTGTAGCTTTCTTTGGCCTTATATAACTTTATATAACTTCATTGTTTTTATATAACCTTATATAACTTTATATAACTTCCGCCAAGCTTCAGGGACGAATATAAGAAAAGGGGTGGATCTCGAAAAAATAG
>CAVHZK010000184.1:0-12240 GCA_963640215.1 bacterium
AACCGGCGACACATGGATTTTCAGTCCATTGCTCTACCAACTGAGCTACCGAGGCTTGCTCATCATGGACTTTTAATCCGTCGGACAGCATGGTTATTTTACTCAGACGTGATAGATTTGTCAATCACTTTTTGAAATTTCCGGATCATTTGCAGGCAAGGTAACTATAAATGCTGCACCCTCGTTGGGCTTGCTCTCGATGCGCACGTTGCCGCCGTGCATACTGACTATCTTCTTAACCAAGGGCAGTCCGAGCCCGTTGCCCTCGCTGCTGTGGTTGGCATCCGCCTGATAGAATTTGTCAAACACATGCGCCTGCTCAAACTCAGACATACCTATGCCCGTATCTCTGACCACAGCGACTATATTGTCGCCGTCACGATGCAGACTGAAGGCTATCGTGCCATTACGCGGTGTAAACTTCACGGCATTGGATATAAGATTGGACCAGACGTGCTCTAACAGCTCCTCGTAGCCAAGATAGCTTATCGGATCAAGCTCCGGCTCTATGTCGAGCTCCTTGTCCGACCAGCTCTTTTCCTGCAATAATATCGCCTGACGTATCTGCTCATCCAATGCAAATTCGGTCCGCTTAAGTGCTATCTGCTGATTATCCAGCTTGGATAGCCTCAATATATTACCGGTAAGTGTTGTAAGCTTGGACGCAGATTGTATGATATTGGAGGCGTATACACGCTGCTCATCTGTGAGCTCCGTAGCTGACAGCAGCGAGGCGTAGCCCTCGATAGCTGCGAGCGGAGTCTTGAGCTCGTGCGAGACATTGGTGATGAAGTCCGTCTTGAGCATTTCCGTGGAATTAAGACCGTCTACCATCTTATTGAAATTGGTATTCATGGTCTCGATATTCTTGATGCGGCAACGCTTGTCCGTATTGATGTGCACACTGAAATCGCCCTCGGTGACCTTCTTCATGGCGTCACTCATCTTGTCTATCGGGTCAAGGAACATACCGGATATGCTGACTGTTACTATCGCTGCAATGGTGAGCGCAAGGAAGAAGACAACCAGCAGAGGAAATCTGTTGTTGATGGTCACGTCGTATTTGGCGATAATCTTCAGAGCTATCCATGAGGTGATACACAGATACACCAGTATCACGAGCGTGATCATCACCGCGAATTTATGCCATATCTTGAGACGGCTTTTACTCTCCGGCTTAAGCATTTTTAGTTATCACCGCCTTGTAGCCGAGCCCGCGCACTGTGAGCAGCTCGAAGTCCTTATTATTCTCGAAATGTCTCCGCAGTCTGTTGATATGCACATCTATGGTCTGCGCGTCTGATTTGGATTCGGGACCCCAGATCTCATCCATGAGCTGCAGTCTCGTCATAATCTTGCCGGGATAGGATAGAAGCTTATAGAGGAGCTGAAACTCCTTCTGCGTGAGGTCTACCTGTCCCTCGGAGGTCGTCACGGTCATGGCATCGTAGTCTAATACAGTGCTGCCGATAATCAGCTTGTGCTCGTTTAATATATTGGCGCGGCGCAGCAGAGCATTGACACGGAGCACCATCTCATTTACATCGACAGGCTTGGTCATATAGTCGTCGGCACCTACGTTGAAGCCACGCTGCTTGGACGGAAAATCATCCTTGGCAGTAATCATCAGTATCGGCATCTCGGAATCGTACGAGCGTATCGCCTCGACGAGGCTGTAGCCGTCCATGGCAGGCATCATTATATCGGTTATAATCATGTGCACATGCTCGGACTCCAGCTTGTAGCACGCCTCCTCGCCGTTCATCGCCTGAACAGTCTCAAAACCCGCCTTCTTGAGCACAGTGCTGTATAGGTCATTAAGCTGCCGGTCGTCTTCAACAACCATTATTTTGTTAAGAAGCATAGCGGTCGCCTCCGTAAAGTATCCGTACTTTTATTATATGTGGCGCCAGCAAAAGTGCTAGCATGGTCGTTTACTTACAAGATGTTACTGCAAATGAATCCGCCGCAGATTGAGAGCTCATATACAGTTTCCGCACCTCATATATCCGCATAGTAGGCAACTTTAATGAAAATTCCATGAAGTCTATATCGACTTTCGTGCCGCGAGCAGCTCCTTAAGTGTGATGCAGTCCGCGACGGCCTTGAGCAGACTGTGTAGTAGATAGCTGTCGCTTGCAGTAGCTATAGTATGTGTATTTTCAACTCCTGACGTGATATTCGGCAAAGGAAACTCGGGGCATGCAGGTCGTACGCCTGTCGACAATGCTTCCTCGAACCCGCCACAGAACAGGTTATATGCAGTCTCCGGAGTGTGATTCTCGCGCTGTATCTTTAGGAATACGTCTATGTCTTCCAAGGACAGCACGGTCTTGGATATCGCAATAAATACAAGCGAAGCGATTTGCTCCCTGTAATAGAGCTTCTTCACGGGGCGCGCTATAATGCTGTGCTTCACATAATTGCTGATCATTGAGTTTGTGAGTCTGATATCTGCAAATGATTCAAGATACCCATTCACAAGTCGCGTGACCTGATCCAAGAGTAGCCCAACATCGGGTATGTCCTTATATCTTGGCAACTTAAAATACTGTATATCCATGTTTTGTCCCTACCTATATATCACTCTAAAAGTGTTGACGGATGACAATGCGCCAGCGCGTAGCAATCCGTGACTTTTAGAGCATGTGGCGCCAGCAAAAACGCTGGCATGGTCGTTTAAGCACACGAGTTAATCCACGATGCTCGTAGCCCATGATACTTGACCAGCGCGCAGTCAGCCTGTCGCTTCATTAAAATGCACATGTCCATAATGTACACGTTCACAGGGCAAGGCGCAGTCACATACATGATGCACGGTGCAATCTCGTGTCCGCCTGTCAGCTACATCGCAGCAAGTATAACTAAAGTTTATGAATAAAGTCAAATGCGATATTTAAGAATTTATAATGAGTTTATCAAAAACTCTTGACGCGGACACAGAAAACCTTACAATAGATAATACTAAGGTAGGACACATTACACATTTACATAGAGAGGCGACAGACATGTACAGCAATACGCAAGCCCGCAATACGGCGGACAGACTTCCAGAGGAGCTGGTGCTTAAGTTCATCAGACTGCCGGAGCTCGCCCGCGAGACCTATACCCGCTCTATAATGTATACAGAGAAATTCAATGCCTACTCGCACTTTGCAGGCATAGTATTGAGCGTGTTCTTCAGCGGCTGGGCATTCAAGGCAGTCTCCATCAGTTATACGCCTGCCAAGCTCCTGTCGGTCATAGTGTACTCAATATCCATGATACTGCTCTATACCATGAGCAGCATTTACCACGAGCTTAGGGCAGGGCGCATGAAACAGCTCTTTCGCGTGTTAGACCACTCTACTATATTCCTGCTCATTGCAGGCTGCTATACTCCTTTCTGCGCTATATGTCTCTGGGATTATCCGATAGGACGCGTCATCATGGCAGTGGAATGGGCAGCGGCGGCAGTCGGCATAGCGCTCAATCTCCGTGACATGAGCTCGCGCTTTGTCAAGGTATTCAGCCAGATAAGCTATATAGTAATGGGCTGGATGGTAGTGTTTGCCATGCGTATACTGCTCAGCATACTGCCCCTTGCCTGCATTATATGGCTCGCAGCAGGCGGTATATGCTACACAGTCGGCATTATTTTCTACGCACTCGGCAAGAAAAATGCAGTTATGCATTGTATATGGCATGTCTGGGTGCTCTTAGGCTCGATATTTCAGTTTATCAGCATATCAATGCTGCTCTAAAAGTGTTGCGAGAGCACGTAGACGCGCAGCAATCCGTCACTTTTAGACTATGTAAGTGTTGACTATGTTTGTTACGATTTGCGAAGCCTGCCGCAAGCTTATCTTAAGACGCACTTAATAAATAGTCAGAGCTTCTTTATTGATATTCATAATTGCTTTCTGTAACATTTAAGGCACAGAAGGGACACATCGCGCCGTGAACAGTATAGGCGATGTAAGCCGCGGAGGATTACGAGAGCGCGTAAGCGCGTAGCAATCCGTGACTTTTAGAGTATGTGGCGCCTGCAAGCACGCAGGCATGGTTGTTTACATAGATAAAACAAGCCGAAACGGAGGAACGATTATGAAGCATCTTAGACTGAAGCTCATAGGAGCGATAGCGGCTGTAACCGCGCTGATGTCATTCCCGACATTTGCGGCAACAGCAATAAGCAATGTACAATTTGCATATACCATTAACGGGGAAAATGCGATAAATGAAGGCTATAACGAGGGCGAGGTCACTGTCGACAGTACTCAGCCCTACGAGGTGAGCGACTGTTCGGTATCGAGCACCGACATAAGCCTCATTACCGGCAAGACCGTGCTTACATATACGGTTACTGTAAGTGCCAACAGCGGATATTATTTCCCCAATGCTGACAGCATCACGGTCAGCGGCACCAATACCACCGAGATAAGCAAGAAGACTACGAGCTCAAGCGACAATACTATACTTACGATTAAGTTCAAGGCATTTCCATATTACAGGATGCTTGCACCGTCGTTTGAGACCTCCTTCGACAGCATCAAGGGAGACTCGTCCAAGACGGAGAGCTCGGGACGCGATGCGACGCTCAACATCAACAGAAACGGCGCTTCCAAGGTTGACTACATCATAAGCTATGTGGACCAGAACGGCGAATACAAGACAAAGAACGGCACGACGACCGGCTCATCCATATCCGTCGCTACCTACAACAAGCAGTATACAGGCTCCACGAGCGACAAGCAGTCCTGTTATATCAGGGGCATAGCTATCAGGGCGTCGGGCATCACCGGCGGCAACCCCAACGCGGTACCGAGTAACTGGGTATATATCTCAGGCGGCACCACGGCCATAGACACAGAGGAATATTTCACTGATTATGTGACCTGGGATGATTTCTTGAGTGGTTCGTCTTCAGGCAATTCGAGTTCAGGAGGCACTGTAAATGTGTTCGGCTGGCAGGGTTCGGGAGACAGCTGGTACTATTACAGCAACGGCTCCAAGGTGACAGGCTGGGTATATGACGGCAGCAACTGGTATTATTGCAACACCCTGAACGGAGCAATGTCCGCAGGCTGGATACAGGATGCCACAGGCAGCTGGTTCTTCCTTAACACTCAGCACGACGGCACCTATGGCTGTCTCAAGTCCGGTTGGGTCTATGACGGCGGCAGATGGTATTATCTCAACACTCAGCATGACGGCACCTACGGCGCGATGATGACAGGCTGGGTAAATGTGAACGGCAGGCAGTATTATCTCAACCCCAACATAGGCGGCCCCAAGGGCAGCATGGTTACAGGTACTCAGTACATCGACGGCAGGAATTATACCTTTGGTGCGGACGGAGCGCTGGTGGGGTAACACCGGTAAGTTGCCTCACATCGGTACCGTTACTCTGTCTCCTGCATCACACTCATGTATGCCGGTCTGATTATCTTGCCGTTACCGACGAGCTCCTCTAACCGGTGCGCGCTCCAGCCCGCAATACGCGCGACTGCAAATATCGGCGTGAACAGCTCCCTCGGTATATCCAGCATGTCATACACAAAGCCGCTGTAGAAATCAACATTGGGGCTGACGCCCTTGAATATCCTGCGCTTCTCAGCTATGAGCTCTGTAGCCATGGACTCTACCTTATTATATAGCTGCATGTCGCGCTGCTTGCCCTTGGCCTCGGACAGTTCCTTGACAAAGCTCTTGAACACACGCTCTCTCGGGTCAGACAGCGAATATACCGCATGTCCCATGCCGTAGATAAGCCCCTTGTGATCGAAGGTATCCTTATCCAATATGCGCGACAGATATGTACGCAGCGCGGCATCATCATTGACATCCGGCACATGCTCACGTATGTCCTGCATCATCTCCATAACCTTGAGATTGGCGCCGCCGTGCTTGGGCCCCTTGAGAGAGGACATGGCTGCACCTATGGCAGAATACGTATCCGAGCCGGACGAGGTAACTACTCTGGTTGTAAATGTCGAATTGTTGCCGCCGCCGTGCTCTACGTGCAGCATCAGCGCCACGTCGAGTACCTCGGCCTCTAAAAATGTGTAGGACTTGTCGGGGCGCAGCAGCATGAGCAGATTCTCCGCTGTAGAGAGCGCCGGATCCGGACGGTGTATATACATGCTGTCGTCACGCTCATAGTGATTGTAGGCGTGATATGCGTATACGGCGAGCATCGGAAATACCGCTATAAGCCTGATACATTGCTCCAGGACGGTCGCAAGCGAGAGCTCCGTAACCTTGTCATCATAGGAAGCAAGGGTGAGTATACTGCGCGTCATGGAATTCATAATGTCATGCGACGGCGCCTTCATAATGACGTCACGCGTGAAGTTGGTCGGAAGCGACCTGTTCATAGCCAATATGCTCTTGAACTCCTCGAACTCATCGTCATCGGGCAGCCTGCCAAACAGCAATAAGAATGCGGTGCGCTCGTAACCGAAACGCTTGGTCCCATATCGCTGTATGAGATCCTGTACCTTGTAGCCGCGGTACCACAGCTCACCGTCGCAGGGAACATTTTTGCCGTCAATATTCTTGAATGCAGTAATCTTGGATATATTGGTGAGTCCGGTAAGCACTCCCTTGCCGTTTATATCCCTAAGTCCGCGGTTGACCCCGTGTTTATCAAACAGCTCGTCGGCTATAGTGTCATTCATGACGAAGACCGGCGTCATCTTCTCGGTATAAGCATTCATCTTCTCTATGTAACCCATCTCTCCTCCTTTCCAAACAGTCAGTGTATCGCTTTCATTATAACGTATTCAAGCCGTCAGAGGGTGTGAAACTTCCGTAAATATTGGGTGCACCGGAGACATGAGTATCACGTAAGATAACGAGAGCACGCGGTGCGTGTCAATCAGGCAAAGCCTTGGTAATATTAGGGTACAGATAGATGCACGGGAGATGATCGGGAAGCAAATATATGTTAGCCTCAGACAACAAGTGTTGTTATTGACTAACACGGGGAACGCGCGATAAGATAGCGGCGTAATTCAAAAATACCTATAAGTTGATACTTAAATAAGGAGGAACTGACAATGGCACATACAATTTCCGATGCATGTGTATCATGCGGAAGCTGCGCAGGAGCTTGCCCGGTAGGAGCTATCTCTGAGGGAGACGGCAAGTACGTTATCGATGCAGGCGCTTGCATTGATTGCGGAGCTTGTGAGTCTGCATGTCCTACGGGCGCTATCCAGGCTTAATCATTAGATAAGGATATTATCAGCGGGCGGGTGCGAGAGCACCCGCCCTTTTTGTTGACTAGAGCAAGCTTATCCCTGCCGAACCTATATCACAGGCAAGCCTCACCGGGCAGCATATTTTTCCTGCAATATATTAAATTCAGCTACGAACTGCCTAGTTTTAACGCAGATTTATATTAGTTGATACCGGAATATGCCGCACCGCGTATGTTTACTTTGACTTTGACACTGAAACAGAGTAAAATATACGCGTGTTTTTTTGTGATTGAAGATTGTGAGAGCACGAGGTGCGTAGCAATCTGGTAGCGATTGGGGACAAAATATCTTTTGGCCCCGATATATAAGTTTACATAAATCGCAGACATTTCCACATGCAGACGCACGGTGATACGGGGGATCTGACGGGTGCTTGGAATCAGGCATAGGGCCTTGACCAAGCCAGAACAGGGTCAATTCTGCCGCGCCGACAGGCTGCAGCATTTACATTTTAGGGAGGTACAAGATGCCGATATGGATGGTCATGCTTGTGCTTATTGTGGGAGCTATTATAGCCGCTCTCGGCTTTGCCGTAGGCAAGCACAAGGGCGTAAGCGAATACGAACATAAGGTCGGTTCGGCGGAAACGCGGGCGCGTTCCATAATAGACGACGCAGTTAAGACAGCAGAAACAAAGAAGAGAGAGGCTCTGCTTGAGGCCAAGGAAGAGTCAATCAGGAACAAGGCAGAGTTTGAGAAGGAGCAGAGGGAGCGCCGCAAGGAGCTCCAGCAGCAGGAACAGAGGTTAGTTAAGCGAGAGGAGAACGCAGATCGCTTACAGGCGGAGCTCAACAAGAAGGAGAAGGAGCTTAACACCAAGGACAATACCCTGAACCGCAAGGCGGAGGACATAAGGCAGAGACATGCCGAGGTAGTCGCTGAGTTGGAGCGTATATCAGGACTCACGGCAGATCAGGCAAGAGAAGAACTGCTTAACTCCGTGAGGGAGGATATCAAGCTCGATACGGCGCGTATTATCAAGGAATATGACAATATCGCCAAGGAAGAGGCAGACAAGAAGGCCAAGGATTATATAGTTACGGCTATACAGCGCTGCGCTGCGGATCATGTTGCAGAGTCTACTGTATCTGTGGTGCAATTGCCTAATGATGACATGAAGGGACGCATCATAGGTCGTGAGGGACGAAACATCAGGACACTGGAGACGCTTACCGGAGTGGAGCTCATCATAGATGATACGCCGGAGGCAGTTGTGCTCTCGGGCTTCGATCCTGTAAGGCGTGAGGTAGCAAGAGTTGCCTTAGAGAAGCTCATAGTGGACGGACGCATACATCCTTCACGCATAGAGGAGACTGTAGAGAAGGCAAGGAAGGAAGTCGATAACACCATCCGTGAGGAGGGTGAGGCTGCCGTATTGGAGGTCGGAGTACACGGACTCAATCCTGAATTAGTGAAGCTGCTCGGCCGCATGAGATTTAGGACCTCCTATGGTCAGAACGGACTTAAGCACAGTATAGAGGTGGCACAGCTCTCGGGTCTCTTGGCGTCGGAGCTTGGATATGACGTGCGCTTGGCTAAGCGCGCTGGACTGCTCCACGATATAGGCAAGGCAGTTGACCACGAGCAGGAGGGCACGCATGTGTCGCTTGGCGCGGAGCTCTGCCGCAAGTACAAGGAGTCGCCTGTAGTTATCAACGCCGTCGAGTCACATCACGGCGACGTGCCGGCGACCAATCCTATATCATTTATAGTTGCTGCAGCAGATGCCATATCGGCATCACGCCCGGGCGCAAGGCGAGAGTCGCTTGAGACCTATACGCAGAGACTCAAGCAGCTTGAGGAGATTACCAATTCCTACAAGGGAGTTGAGAAGTCCTATGCCGTGCAGGCGGGCAGAGAAGTGCGCATCATGGTCGTTCCTCAGGAGATAAGCGAGGCAGATATGGTTATACTGTCGAGAGATATCGCCAAGAGGATAGAGGACGAGATGACCTATCCGGGTCAGATCAAGGTAAATGTCATCCGCGAGACCAGAGTGACGGCAACAGCAAAGTAAACAACCAAGCCTGCGTGCTTGCGGGCGCAATAGATAACAAAAGTGCGGATTGCCAAGTGTTTACGCGTCCTTGCGTGTAAACATGCAGTCCGCATAGCCGTTTGGCAACACTTTATGTACCAGCTAAAATTCGATAAACCCGTCAGGGTTCATTTCATAGGGATAGGCGGCATCAGTATGTCCGGACTTGCCGAGATACTGGCGGACGCGGGCTTCAAGGTAAGCGGCTCCGACATGAAGCAGTCAGCGCTTACTGAGGGGCTTAAGGCGAAGGGCGTCGAGATAGCCATAGGTCAGCGAGCTGACAATATCACAGACCCGGACTTAGTGGTCTACACCGCCGCCATACATCCCGACAATCCGGAATACGCCGAGGCTGTGCGCCGCGGCATACCCATGCTGTCGAGGGCGGATCTCTTAGGTGAGATTATGACCAACTATGCAGAGGCTGTAAATATTGCCGGCACTCACGGCAAGACTACCACCACATCTATGCTGGCGGAGATACTCATAGAGGCGCGTAAGGATCCGACTGTATCTGTCGGAGGACTCTTGGATGCCATCGGAGGAAACTTGCGTAACGGCGGCAGGGAATATTTCGTGGCGGAGGCGTGCGAGTACACCAACAGCTTCCTAAGCTTCCATCCGACTATAGCTGTCATACTTAACGTTGAGGCGGATCATCTTGATTTCTTCAAGGACATAGATGACATCAGAGCAAGCTTCAAGCGCTTCGTACACACGCTGCCGCAGGACGAGAGAGGCTTCCTCATTATAAATGGCGATATCCGCGACAGAGAGTATTTTACCGACGACATAGGCTGTCAGTATGTGACCTTTGGCTTTGACGAGGGCAATGATTATACGGCTCGGGATATAAGCTTCGACGAATATGCAAGACCAAGCTACACACTTGTTAAGCACGGCGAGGAGTTAGGCAGGATTAAGCTTAAGGTTCACGGCAGGCATAATGTTGTCGACTCGCTTGCTGCCATAGCTGCCGCCGAGAGAGTAGGCGTAAGCATAGAGGACATCAGGAGAGCACTTGCAGACTTCGAGGGGGTGAAGCGCCGCTTTGAGCATAAGGGCGAGGTGAACGGCTGCGTGATATTAGACGATTACGCACATCATCCGCAGGAGATAGAGGCAACACTCAAGGCAGCCGGACAGTGCAAGCACAACAAGCTCTATGTAGTGTTCCAGCCGCATACCTATACGAGGACCAAGGCGCTGCTCAATGAATTTGCCAAGGCGCTTGAAGTAGCGGACGAGGTCATATTGGCAGATATATATGCGGCAAGAGAGCAGAACACCATCGGAGTCAGCTCGGCAGACATAGCCAAGCTTATTAACGATGCAGGAGGCAATGCAGTCTGCATATCGGATTTTGAAGAAATTAAGAAATATATACTCAGCAAGGTCGGCGGGGGTGATTTGTTGATAACTATGGGTGCCGGAAACGTCGTAGATATCGCAGATCAGCTCACAGCGAGGTAGTTATTCACATTATCCACACGTATTTACATGAGCATGTAGATAAAGCGTGTGGATTTTTTGTGCCATGAAAATGCCCATTCAGCGTCATTTGACAGGCTTATTCACTTTGTCAACAACATAATTATGACAACCACGAGTCTGTTCAAAACACCGCCCGTCTGTGATAATATATCCGTGGGTGAAGGATGGTTTTGGTATGAGCTGTAATGATCTGTTTAAGATTGATGCAACCTTGGTTGCCAATGAATTTTTGGATAAATATATGCCCGCTGCCAATGGGGATTATGTCAAGGTGTATCTGTATCTGCTGCGCAACCGCGGCGAGGGTATAGATATTGAGACCATAGCAGAGTGTCTCGCTCTTACCGAGGGCGATGTGCGCCGCGCCATAAGGTACTGGGAGAGGTGCGGCATACTCTCTCTTAACGGCAGGACTGACGAGATAGGTAGGTCGAGCGGGGCAGAAGCTGCAGATGAGACTGAAAATGCGCCGAGGACGAGAGCCTCGCGTCGCCATAAGAGTGTGCAGGATGCTGTAGGCGAGTCCGCATCGGATGGCGATACAGCGCAGTCAGACCGTACGAGATTAGCTGCGGCAGACGCAGCGGAGACGGAGTCAGAGCCTAAGACACAGACTGTAAGCCGCGATCCGGACAAGGAGCTTCGCGACCATTACAGGCGCACCGAGGGCAAGGCGACGCTCAATAGACTTGCGAGTGACGCGGAGTTCAAGCAGCTCCTCTTTATGGTGCAGAAATACCGCTCCAAGATACTTACAGAGCAGGACGAGCAGGTATTGGCGTATCTCTATGACGGACTGCATCTGCCCTTTGACGTATTGGATTATCTGGTGCAATACTGTGTCGAGACCAATCACAGCAGTATGCGCTATATCGAGAAGACAGGACTTGACTGGGCTACTATAGGCATACGCACGGTGAAGGAGGCAAAGCGCCGCACCAAGGAGTTCGAAAAGCTTAGGTCAGAGAGCAGCAAGCGGTCTCAGACGGCAAGAAACAAGCAAGGCATGACGGGCGAGACGCGGGATTTGGACAGCTGGCTTAATGAGGTCGTGCAGAGGAATATACAGTAATGTCGTTACCGAGAGAGCAGTTTAACGAGATAAAGAGGGTTATAGACGGACGCAGAAACGACGCCTATAACCGTCAGAGGATGAGGCAGGAAGAGGTCGAGGAACAGCTTCCTGCCATTCGTGTATATAATGAGGAGCTCGCGCAGCTCTCAGGCGAGGAGGTCAGAGTGCGCCTTAGTAAGAGCAAGGCTGACGTGAGCAAGCTAAGGGAGCGCCGCGCAGAGCTTATAGCTAAGAGAAACAAGCTCTTAAATGACGCGGGCTTCGGGGAGGATTATGTAGAGCTACATTTTTATTGTGACAAATGTAAGGACACAGGATATATAGGTAATGCCAAATGCGGCTGTCTGAAACGTCTCGAGACGGAATTATTAAATCGCGACTCA
>CAVHZK010000185.1:0-2402 GCA_963640215.1 bacterium
TCATAGAGCTGAGCCGTATACGGAACAGGGCAGTCTATCTGATGAGCTGTCTTGAGTACATTGGTAATATCCTTGTGATTTACCTTGAGCGTACCGCCCGGCACGAAGTTCCTGTCTACCATCATGGGGAGCTTGGCATCAAGTACGCAGCTGCCTGCAAGTCCGCCTCTGATAGCCTCATATACCTTGACAGGATCTACACCGGTCTTGGCGCAGAATGTAAATGCCTCTCCGACTATAGCTATGTTGTTATTTACGATAATCTGGTTGACAAGCTTAGCTGTCGAGCCTGCGCCCGACTCTCCTACAAGCAGTACCGAGCTTGAGAAGGCATCCAGCACTGGCTTAGCTATATCAAAGGCATCCTTGTCACCGCCGACCATGGTAGCAAGCGTTCCGTCTATAGCCTTGGGCTCTCCGCCTGATACAGGAGCATCGAGGAACTTAAGTCCATGCTCCTTGGCAAGCTTGTAGCAGTCCTGTGACTCTATGGGTGTAACTGAGCTTAGGTCTACAAGTACGGTGCCCGGCTTGGCTGTCGAAGCTACACCGTTCTCACCAAACATGACCTCCTTGGAGATAGCGCCTGTCGGTACCATGACCATGACTACGTCACACTCAGCACCAAGATCTGCATAGCTGCCGTTGTGTGCTCCGAGTCCCACAAACTCCTTAACTATGCTCTCCTCTAATGCATTGACACTCAGCTCAAAGCCTGCCTTAAGTATATGCTTACACATGGGGTTGCCCATGATGCCTAATCCTACAAATCCGACTCTCATCTTATATCATCCTTTCTTACATAAACCGGAGAACTGCACAGTCCTCCCCTAATCTCTGCTCCCAAACTTAACAAGCTGTATTATAACAGCAATCTGTCGATAATCACAGTGTTAAAAGCAAAAATACATAAAAAGACCGATGCGATCCATCCGCTAAGTCAAGACCGCACCGGCTAAGGTTAGAGCAGCGGCAGCTACGCGATAATGAGGAGCCTCACTCCACAGGCTTTAATCTGCTGCTGCTCATGACTCCATATTCGTGGGCTCAAGCCTTAACTGCAAATGCTCCGTTGCCCGGATATACTGCAGCCGCACCCAAGTCCTCCTCTATACGCAGGAGCTGGTTGTATTTGGCAACTCGCTCGCTGCGGCTCGGAGCTCCTGTCTTAATCTGGCAGGTATTAAGAGCAACAGCTAAGTCTGCTATGGTTGTATCTGCAGTCTCGCCTGACCTGTGAGAGGTAACAGCCGTATATCCTGCCTTGTGTGCCAGCTTGATAGCTTCTAAGGTCTCTGATATAGAGCCTATCTGGTTTAACTTAATCAGTATGGAATTGGCGCATCCAAGCTCGATACCCTTAGCGAGTCTCTCTGTATTGGTTACGAAGAGATCGTCACCTACAAGCTGTATCCTGTCGCCCAAGGTGTCTGTCAGCTGCTTCCAGCCATCCCAGTCCTCCTCATCGAGACCATCCTCGATAGAGATGATAGGATATTTGTCGCAGAGGGACTTCCAGTGAGCCGTGAGCTCCTCAGAGGTATATACCGTGCCTGCCTTGGGCAGCTTGTATACGCCCTTCTTGTCTGTCTTCCACTCACTTGCAGCGGCGTCCATAGCTATCTTGAAATCATGTCCCGGCTCATAGCCTGCCTTCTTCACTGCCTCAAGTATAGTCTCTATGGCCTCGTCATCAGACTTTAATGCCGGTGCAAAGCCACCCTCGTCTCCCACCGAGATAGCCAATCCTCTGTCCTTAAGTATGGACTGCAATGCATGGAACACCTCGGAGCACCACCTGAGTGCCTCCTTGAAGCTTGGCGCGCCTACAGGCATGATCATGAACTCCTGTACATCGAGTCCGGATGAAGGTGCATGGCAGCCTCCGTTGATGATATTCATCATGGGCACAGGCAGTCTGTTGCCGGAGATACCGCCGAGGAATCTGTACAGCGGCATGTCGAGTGCCTGACTTGCAGCCCTTGCAGTTGCTATAGATACAGCAAGTATGGCATTTGCGCCGAAATTGGACTTGTCCTTGGTACCGTCAGCCTCTATCATAGCAGCATCAACAGCATAAATATCGAATGCGTCCATGCCTACGAGCAGCTCATTGATAGCGCCGTTAATATTCTCAACTGCCTTGGTTACGCCCTTGCCAAGGTACCTGCCCTTGTCGCCGTCACGCAGCTCCAGCGCCTCAAACTCACCGGTGGACGCTCCGCTCGGTGCGGTTCCCCTGCCGACAGTGCCGTCGATCAGCGTTACCTCTGCCTCAACTGTCGGGTTGCCCCTCGAATCAAGTATCTCTCTGCCGATTACCTTCTCAATCTCTAAGTACTGCATAATCTCTCCTTCAGCCGTTTCATCTACTGTTAATGCCGCCATGAGCAGCACGAGTG
>CAVHZK010000185.1:2412-5329 GCA_963640215.1 bacterium
CGTATTAAGTATCGCTTAAACACGCGTTATTGTCAATGCGGCTGTGGGATTTCTTCTGTACTTATCGATTATGCCGGATGCACTGCCTCCATGTCAAAAACACATTGCCTGTCAGGTCACGTATGACATATTCTGCGATATCCGGCATAGGTATCGCAGCTTATTTTTCTGCCACCATTCTCGCGAGTACATTTAATGCCCGCTCGAATGCGGATATGGAAGCGTAGCCCTTGCCGGCTCTGCCGAATGCAGTTCCGTGAGCCGGTGTCGTTATCGGATAAGGCAATCCGCCGGCTATCGTAACACCATTCTCTATGCCGTTAACCTTTAGGGCTACCTGACCCTGATCGTGGAACATCGTGATAACCGCATCGTACTCACCCTTAAAGGCATGCATCATCACCACATCTCCGGATATGGGACCTTGAGCATTTACGCCCTCTGCAACCGCCTTATCAATAGCCGGCTTGATGACATCTATCTCCTCGGTTCCGCATTTTCCACCCTCTCCGTTATGAGGATTTAATCCGGCTACAGCTATCCTCGGCTCGGCTATGCCAAACTGCCTAACAGTCCTGTAGCCCAACATAATGGTGCTGTAAATGTTGTCGACATGCAGATGATTGCTTATCTCCTTAACCGGGATATGGCTGGTTACCCTAAATGTCATCAGGTCTCCCACCATGTTGACCTCTCCGATCTGAGCCTTGACTCCGAGCTTGAGTGCGATATACTCTGCCTCACTCTCTGTCGGCATACCGGCGCTGCGCATCGCGCCCTTATGAAGCGGGGCATACATAAATCCTACTATAACCCCCTTCTCCAAGAGCTCACATGCGGCATCAAGCTGATCTATACATCCCTTGCCGCAGTAATCCTGAGCCTGTCCCATCACATGCCTTGTCGGATCCTGATCCTTAAGGTCATATATCGGCAGCCCCTTGTCATAGTCAATATCGTCAAGGCTGTTCATCACATAGTGCCTGCAATCAAGCCCCTTAACTCTTAATCCCTGTTCAAACTCTCTCACGTCTCCGATGATTATCGGGTTGACCTTTTCCGTAAGTTCACCCTTAGCCGCTACCTCAGCGACTATCTCCGGTCCCACTCCCGAGGAATCACCCAAGAGAACGCCTACAGTTTTCTTATCCATATATTATTGCCTTTCCGTGTTTTTAATAAATCCGCAAGCTGCATGCATTGCTTTATTTCCGTAAGCTGCTGTCGTAGTCCTTAGTGCATAACAATGCACGCATTTCCTCTGTTATCGTCTTACGCCTTTGCCTTCTTGATAATTGCTCTGACGATAGGCGTAATAATACATATAAGGAAGCAGATAAGGCATACCTTACATATATTAGACTGCAGGAATATCGCCGGATTGCCTGCAGATGCTGTCATCGCCCTGCGCATTGCCTTCTCAAACAGCGGTACCAATACAAACGAAAGCAGCATCGGCGCCAAGGGATAGCCATAGTAATCCATGACGTAGCAGACAACACCTGCAAAAAACATGATGATGAGTCCGAATGAGGACTCCGTTGCACTGAAGGCTCCTACCGCACAGATAACAGCTATTGCCGGAACAAGTATCTTATTAGATACGGTTATAATCCTTGTCATGACAGGCATAAGACCCATAGCCATCGCTACAGCTATAACATTTGCCAGATAAAGTGATGCGATGCAGCACCACGCAAAATCACTGTTGGTCGTGAACAGCAGTGGTCCAGGCTGCAGTCCCCACATAAGGAGACCACCTAGCAATATGCTTCCAGTACCGGAGCCCGGTATGCCGAGAGCTAAGAGCGGCGCAAATGAACCTGCGGATGCTGAATTATTGGCAGCTTCAGACGCAGATATGCCTTCTATTGCTCCCTCTCCGAGAGGTACCTCACTCTTGAATGCCTTCTTCTGTATAGCGTAGCTTGCGAAAGAAGCCGTAGTTGCGCCTGCGCCCGGGAGCACTCCGACAAAGGTGCCGAGTATACCTGATCTGATGATTACAGGCAAGGTCCTTATCAATTCACTCTTGTTATATAGGGCGTCCTTGAACGAGACCTTGATGTGACACGAGGTATCATGCTCAGTCACAAGCTTAATAACCTGTGAAAACCCGACTGCACCTATAACAAGCGGTGCGAACTGTATGCCGCCCATCAACGCCGTGTTGCCAAAATTAAGTCTCGCAGAGCCTAGGATTGCATCCATGCCGAGCGTTGAGAGCAAGGCCCCCACCAATGTTGAGACTATACCCTTGGTTGGATTGTCACCTATCAGCCAGCTTACAGACACAAGCGCAAGCAGCAGCAAGGTAGTCATCTCTGCATTGCCGAAATTAAGGCCAAAGCGCGCAAGCCACATTACCGTGCACACCAGTATAAGCATACCTATGAGTCCGCCTATGAAGGATGCAAAGGTTGCTGCAAATATTGCCTTGCCTGCCTTGCCCTGACGGTTAAGTGCGTATCCGTCAAGTGCTGTCATTATAGCCGGACTGTCGCCCGGTATATTGAGCAGTATTGCGCTTATGCTGCCTCCAAACATTGTTGAATAATATATCGTGGCTAAGAGCACGATAGCCGTGGTAGGCTCAAAATTATATGTCAGCGGCAATAATATTGCGCACCCGGATAGTGAGCCTATACCCGGTATTGCTCCTATCATTATGCCCGCTATGGTTCCGACGATTACTACCATCAGATTGGACGGAGTGAGCAGCATCTGTATGCCGCCGAGCAATAAACTGAAATTCTCTAACATAACTAATCTCCTTATTGATATCAAAGATCAAAGATCATTTCAAAAAGGATACCGGGAAGGAAGGGTATGTCCATCCAGATTTTGAATACGCCTACAACGAAGGCCATGATAACAGCAAATACAAATATCGTTGTCTTCCAGTCGTATTTGGCTA
>CAVHZK010000186.1:0-4683 GCA_963640215.1 bacterium
CTCCACATGTATCTCTATGACTGTGCCCTCAGGTGCGCCGCTCTTGCCCATCTCGCCTAAGAACGCAGAGAAACGTGGGTGATTAGCGGAGAATTTGCTCCACGCGCTGCGCATCTTCATCATTGCTTCGATATTTTCAAACATATACTTTTCCTCACTTCTGCTTACACTTTAAGAAATTTTGCAGATATTTGCAAGTGCGGCGTGCTGTGGTATGATACCAAGGTCGAACGTTCAAGGATTAGACGCGAGATTGCAGACGCAACGCAGTCTAAAAGTATGGATTGCCAAGTGTCTACGCGTCCTTGCTTATAAACATGCGGTCCGCACAGCCGTTTGGCAGCACTTTTAGCATTAAGAGAAAGAGGTACATCTATATGGCAAATCCTATTGTAACCATGACCATGGAGGACGGCTCCGTCATCAAGCTTGAGCTCTATCCGGAGATTGCGCCCATCACGGTCGACAATTTCGTATCGCTTATCAGGAAGGGCTTCTACGACGGACTCATCTTCCACAGAGTTATCAACGGTTTCATGATACAGGGCGGTGACCCGCAGGGCACAGGCATGGGCGGCCCCGGATATGAGATTAAGGGCGAGTTCTCCTCTAACGGCGTCAAGAATGACTTAAAGCATGAGCGCGGCGTTATCTCTATGGCGAGATCCATGCGACCTGATTCCGCAGGCAGTCAGTTCTTCATCATGCACCAGGATGCTCCGCACCTTGACGGACAGTATGCCGCATTTGGCAAGGTCATCGAGGGCTTAGATGTGGTAGACCGCATAGCCACCACCAAGACCGACTACAGCGACAGACCGCTCACAGAGCAGAGGATTAAGACTGTGACTGTAAGCGAGTAAGCAGTCATGCTAGCGCTTTTGCTGGCGCAATATAGCCTAAAAAGCTGCTCCGCCTTATGTAATGGCTGAGCAGCTTTTTGTATGCATTATTTGATTATACGCCACCTTATCGCATACGACTGTGTCTGCAAGACTGATTAGCCTTGCTGGGACTGCTTTTTCTTGGCATTTGCAAGTTGTATCGCATAATCGATGGCATTGGTAAGGCTGAGCTCATTGGCATGTCCGTTGCCGGCATGACCAAAGCCTGTGCCATGGTCTACGCTCGCACGGATAATGGGCAGTCCGAGTGTCACATTTATACCTGCTACCGCATCCCATGCCTTCTTCTCGTGATTGTATACAAAGCCCTTGACCTTGAGCGGTATATGTCCCTGATCGTGGTACATGACCACAACTATATCGTACCAGCCGCCGAGCGCCTTGGAAAATACGGTATCCGGAGGCGTAGGCGCCTTCTCCGGGATATCTATGCCTTCCTTGAGCGCCTCATCGATAGCGGGCTGTATCTCCTCTATCTCCTCGCGACCGAACATGCCGTGCTCTCCGCAGTGCGGGTTAAGCCCTGCCACGCCTACCTTGGGATGCTCTATGCCGAGCGCCTTGCAGCCCTCATTGGCAATGCGTATACATTCAAGGACTCTGTCCTTCTTGACTCTGTCGCACGCCTCCCTGAGCGATACATGTGTGGACACATGCACTACTCTTAAGCCCTCGTGCGCCAGCATCATGGTGTATTTCTGCGTGCCGGTAAAATGAGCATATATCTCAGTGTGTCCCGAGAAATGATGCCCGGCCATATTTATAGCCTCCTTGCTGAGCGCATTGGTGACCGTAGCATCAATCTCTCCGGCAAGAGCAAGCTCTATAACCTTCTTGACATAGCTGAACGCTGCCTCTCCGCCAAGCTCACAGGCACCAACCTTGAAAGGCTTCGGCTCTGTCTCATTTAGGCTGTCCGGTATCCTGTCAGCAGGCACTATACCCATATCGTACACATCTATGGTGCCGTACTCGAATCTTGCATCTGCGACCTTTTTGACGGGATTAAGCTTAAGATTAAGACCTGAGACCTTTTTCGCTACCTTGAGCGCATAGTCCATACAGCTTAGGTCTCCGATAATAATCGGACGGCAGCGCTTATAGATACTTGGATCTGAGAGCGCCTTGACGGATATCTCAGGACCATTTCCGAAGGGATCTCCCATAGTTATACCGATGATAGGCAATGTGTTCATAATATTCATATCCTCTTAAATCTACAAAATATGCCGGTATCAGCCTCCAGATACCGGCATGCGTTCATTATAGGATTCCTCCGCGTATTTCTCAAGTGCCAAAATAGCCCAGATAGACTATCCTGCCAGTCAGAACTCCTCATCTGTTATCTCACCCTTGCACACTGTATTGGTGGGTCCTGTGAGATAGAGTCCGTGCACATGTACCTTAGGCTCTGCCTCCGTGCCGCCGTCAACTTCATCAGTCTCCTCTATATCTATATACAGCACCCCGCCGCGCATATTTACCTTGACATTGCTGCCGGATACTCTGCCCTTAAGTGTCAGCGCCGTAACAGAGGAGCCTGTGCCAGTACCGCAGGCATAGGTGAAGTCCTCAACTCCCCTCTCGTATGTAAGCTCGTCAAGCTCATCGTCTGCCACTATCTCAACAAAGTTGACATTGGCTCCCTTAGGCAGATCCTCGTGATAACGAAGCTTCCTGCCAAGCTCCAAGAGTCTGCCGCGGTCTGCGTCCCTTAGGTGAGCAGCTCCTACAAGCTCTGCAAGCTGGCTTGGGTAATCTACCACGATATGCGGAAGCCCTGGGTCGCCTAACATGATATAATCACAGGCTATGTCCCTGCCGTCTACCTTTAGCACCTTGTTAAGTTCTATATGACTCGGGTCATTCAGTCTGATGCGGTACATCCTCCTGTCGATGCGTCTGCCAGTAACTATGCCGGCTGTCGTCTCTATAACGGCTTCCTCGCTCTTGCACAGACCGTTCTCCAAGCAATAGCGGCTTATGCAGCGCGCACCGTTTCCGCACATTTCACCTATACTGCCATCGGAATTATAGAAAAGCATACGTGCGTCAGCATCCACGCCCTCCGATGGCCTGTCCACTGCCATCAGTCCGTCCGCACCTATAGACAGGTGCCGCTCGCAGAGCAGCCTCGCCATCTCCGGCAGCTTATCCTGCGGTATGCGCTCTGTAATATTATTTATGATTATAAAGTCGTTGCCGGCTCCGTTCATCTTCCAGAAGTCCATGCTTGTCCTCCCTTTACGACCTGTGGCTAAGTGCAGTAAATATATAGGCAAAAACACATTTATTTAACGCCCCACTGCCTTTTTACTGTATTCCCTTTGTCTTTAATTCAATAAACCAAAGATTGACAAGACTCTGATACTTCTCAAGAGTATCAATTCTTACCGCAAAATGCAGATCATACCTGCTGCCTGCTTCCCAATCCGTAATCATAAGAGCATTTTCCCTTATCTCACTTGGAACGAATAAATCAATTCCTATACTTTCTGCATACGCAATCAGTTTGGGCAGATTATGAATATATAGGGCATTGTTGCTATATGTAATACCCGAGTTATATACTTGAATCTTGACAAGTTTCTCTGCTGCCTGCTGAATATGATAAGCGACTGTATTCTTAATTTCTTTATTTTTTCTTTCCTTATACAGTTCAATCCCTTGTTTAGCCATTAGTATGTCTGCCTTTATTAGACCCATGCTTAAGCTCATATTCGTCACCCTTTTAGGTACAGCACCTCGCCTTTTTGTATATCGCTCATAATATCGTCGTCATATGATTTTCTATCATCAAAATACAAGATATCATAATCCTGGGCGCCACCATAGGACACAATTGAATGTATAAAATCCTTATAACCCTTGGATGCAAACATCTGTGACTTCGCCTTACTTCCGAATACCGCAATATCTATATCCGAATGTTCCATGCACCTTTCTTCAATTGCAGAACCAAATAAAACAACTTTATTTATATTCGGGCACATACTAACACTGCTGATAATATTACCAACATAGTCTGATTTAATATCAGCAACCTGAATATCCCGATCTTGTGTTTTCATAATAATCGTCCTACACATCACAATTATATTGTATCCATGATATGGCATGCCGTCAAATATGTCTCTACGTATTAAATGTTTTCTCCTGTTTGCCGCACCCAAGCGCATTAGTGCGTAACAATCCGTGCTTTTATTTGTGCCTGACTCAGCGCCTCCATCACAGCCTCAACTGTAGCTGCCTCTGTGCCGTTATTGTCGACTACGATATCCGCGAATGCAGCATATTTGTCCTTGCGCTCGGCATAGAGACGCTCTAAGGGGTTGGCCTGTGATAATGGTCTTCCCTGTGTCGGGAGCTTGGATAGATCTCGCTGCAGCCATATTATCACGCCATTTTGATGGAGCAGCGGGTAGTTCTCTGCTCTTGTCACACATCCGCCTCCGGTGGCAATAACTGCACCGGATAGCTTGCCAAGCTCTGCGAGCACCTCGGTCTCAATGCGTCTAAAGCCCTCCTCGCCGTCCGACTTAAATATCTCCGGTATAGGACGTCCGGCGCTCTCTGTTATAGCCATGTCCGCATCGACGTATCTCCTGCCGGTTCTCTTGGCAAGTCGCCTTCCTATCTCGCTCTTGCCGCAGCCCGGCATACCTACAAGTATGATATTATTCATCTCTGCGCGCAACGCAGCTGTTGCTCTGTCGGTCTCGCTGTCAGGTATGTGTGTTCCTGTAAATATCTCAGCGCTCCTCTTTGCCTGCGCCGC
>CAVHZK010000187.1:0-8589 GCA_963640215.1 bacterium
GGATACATCGAAGCGCCCCAAGACACAGCTATCAGGGAAGTCGTCACGCTACGACGACATGTCCAAGGCGGAGCTCGCCAAGGAGCTGATGAAGCTACGGCGTGAGGTCAATCGAGCCTTGAGGATTGCCAAGCAAGAGCAAGGCGAGGATGACACACTACGCAGTCAAGCGCCACGCTTAACCATAGTACGCTGAGCGATTACGTGGCAATTAACAAACGAACCAATTAACTACATACACGAATACTTACTGCCGAGAGGCGGAGTCTCAAGCTCCGTCTCTTGGTTTTATTTGACTATAAGCAGCTAAATAATTTCGCTTATTGCCGCTATTTAATTACATTTCTATAAGCGGATAAGTCATTTATGCTGCCGCTGTCCATAAGACGATTCCTTCCTTGCTGATATTTTTGTAGAAGGGCAATATGTCCTTCCATTTGCTGTAGGTCGCACAGTCTACATCTATGACGGAGAGTACCTTTCCGCATTCAAGCTCGTGTGAAGCAACACAGTCAATCATTTTGTCCGTAATATCCTTTGAGGGCTTAGATAAGAGCATGACCGCTATATCCACATCTGACTCGTCATTCTGCGTCCCTCTCGCATAGGAACCATAGAGAACAACTTCATGCAGCAACTCGCCATAAATATCTCTAAGAGCATCAACCATGCTGTTGATGGTAGTCATAAGTTCTCTGTGTTCATTGGCAATAGAGCGCTTCTTCAAATGTGAATATCTGCCGCTGGTCTCTCTTTTGTCTCTGGGATAGGGCGTATCTCCGGATATTATCCATTGCTTGCCGACCTTTTGACCGGATAGCCGTCCCGAGGCAAGAAGCCTGCGTACATTTCCGGGATCCTTGCCGTGGAGCTTGGCATATTCGCTGACTGATAAATAATTAGTCATATAGCAACCTCCGTTTACTGCGTCAATATTACCACGAAATCGTGTAAATATCAAATCACAAAGCATATAGCATTTTTCAGCTACCCTGACCTGCCTTGACAGGGCAGCTGAAAAATGCTATAAACACGTTAAATCGTTAAAGTGCAGAAAACGAGGGGAATACGATATGATAGCGGTACTTAAACCGGATACAAGCAATGAACAGAAGGAGCATCTCAAGGAGTGGCTTAAGTCACAGCATGTCGAGGTGCATGAGTCGGTGGGCAAGGAGTATACTGTGCTCGGACTTGTCGGAAATACCGGCAATATAGATGTAGAGTTAGTCGAGAGTCTCAGCATGGTGGATTCGGTGAAGCGTGTCACAGAGCCCTTCAAGAAGAGCAACAGGCAGTTTCATCCGGACAATACGGTGATCAAAGTCGGCACCAAGTCCATAGGAGACGGCAGCTGCATAGTGTTTGCAGGCCTAGGATCCATGGAGGACTCCGAGCAGCTCGCTGCAGCAGCTCTATCAGCAAAGTCAGCGGGTGCGGACATACTTACTTGCGAGACATTCAGGAAACATTTCTCACCATACGACACAGAGGAAAAGCCGGTCGACAATATAAGTCAGCTCATAGAGGCTAAGCGTGCGACAGGACTCCCGATAGCAGCCGAGATAGCCAACCCGGACGATATCGCACGCTACGAGGATGTCGATATCATAGAGGTCGGCACGAGGAATATGCAGAACTATGAGCTGCTGCGGGAGCTTGGTAAGCTTAAGCAGCCGGTTATACTTAGGCGTGGGCTCTCCAGCAGCCTGCGGGAGCTCCTTATGAGCGCCGAATATATCATGGCGGGCGGCAACGAGCAGGTCATACTGTGTGAGAGAGGCATCAGGACCTTTGAGACTTACACCAAGAATACTCTGGATGTATCAGCCGTGCCCATGCTGCACGAGCTCTCACA
This sequence comes from bacterium, assembly GCA_963640215.1. Lineage (GTDB taxonomy): Bacteria > Bacillota > Clostridia > Lachnospirales > Lachnospiraceae > Avilachnospira. The sequence continues at coordinate 1,859 of CAVHZK010000187.1, forward strand.
TTTGCCGGTCATAACGGATCCCGGCAGTGCCTGCGGACGTGCGGGGCTTGTCGAGGCACTCTCACTTGCGAGCATAGCGGCGGGGGCAGACGGCATAATAGTAGATGTATGCGAGGACCCGCTCAAGGCTCGTTATAACGGGGCGCAGTCCATAAACTTCGGACAGCTCAAGTCACTTACGGCGCGGCTCAACAAAGTAAGAGAGGTGCTGTAAATGATACTCGGAGTGGTAGGACTCGGACTCATAGGAGGCTCATTTGCCAAGGCATACAAGGAAGCAGGACACACAGTATATGCTGCCGATACGGATAAGACTATACTGGGATATGCCGCATTGCAGGGCACGGTGGATGCCGAGCTTGATTTTAATAATATCAAGGACTGCGATCTCTTGCTGATATGCACCTATATCAATGCCGCAGCGGAGTATTTCAAGGAAGCGGCGCCGCATATAGACAGGCATACGGTCGTCATAGACTGTCTCGGAGTAAAGAAAAATATATGTACGCTTGGCTTTAAACTCTCGGAGCAGTACGGCTTCACCTATGTCGGAGGGCATCCGATGGCAGGCACGCAATATGCGGGCTTCAAGTATGCAAGAGCCAATCTCTATAAAAATGCACCGATGGTACTTGTGCCGCCGCGGTATGATGATATAGAATTTCTGGATAGGATTAAGCAGCTCTTGGAGCCGGCAGGCTTCGGCAGGCTGTCGGTGACTACTGCCGAGGAGCACGATCGGATGATAGGCTTTACTTCGCAGATGGCGCATATAGTCTCAAATGCCTATATCAAGAGCCCGACCGCAGGCTGTCACAAGGGCTTCTCTGCGGGCAGCTACAAGGATCTCACACGAGTTGCAAGGCTGAATCCGCGCATGTGGGCAGAGCTGTGTATGGACAATAAGGAAAATGTCTTGCAGGAGCTTGACTGGCTGATCGGGTACCTCGGCGAATACCGTGATGCGATAGATAAGGGCGACGAGGAGGAGCTCACGCGCGTATTCAAGGAAGGCAGCGACCGCAAGATAGCGATAGATGGGTGAGTATCGCTACATATGCAAAACCATCCTCGCGTGCAAGCACGCAGCCTGCTTTTGTATCCGCCAATACTTTTAGCACAAACAAAGATAGTGACATATGAAGATTATAGATATCAACACTTCGTCTCCGTACAAGGTGGTTGCAGACCGCGGACTGCTTAAGAATACGGGAGAGCTGATAAGAGAATATGCTGCGTTAAAGAAGGACGCTAAGACAGCCGCAGTCGTAACAGATGACTCGGTTGGAGCAATGTACGCAGATACAGTCAGTGCATCACTTGAGGCGGCAGGATATAAGACGGTGACTTATACACTTCCGCACGGAGAGAGCTCCAAGAATGTGACAGAGTACGCTGCTCTGCTTGAGTTCCTCGCAGGCGAGCGCATCACGCGCTCGGATTTCGTTGTAGCGCTCGGTGGTGGAGTCATAGGAGATCTGGCAGGATTTGCAGCAGCGACCTATCTGAGAGGGATAGACCTGGTGCAGATACCGACCACCTTGCTCGCGGCAGTGGATTCATCAGTGGGCGGCAAGACAGGCATAGACCTTGAAGCAGGCAAGAATCTGGCAGGAGCCTTCTATCAGCCGCGTCTCGTTATATGCGATATGGATTGCTTTAATACCTTACCGGATGAGGTATATACGGAAGGCTGCGCCGAGATAATCAAGTATGCCATATTGGGAGACAAGGAGCTCTTTAAGCATCTGTCCGAGCACGGCAAGGATTTCGACAGTGAGTATGTTGTCACACGCTGTATAGAGATGAAGCGCGATATAGTCTGTGAGGATGAATTTGATACGGGAATGAGACAGCTCCTTAATCTCGGACATACCATAGGACACGCGGTTGAGCAGCTGAGTAGTTTCAGTATGTATCATGGCATGGCAGTTGCTGTCGGTATGGCAGTGACAGCGAGAGCTGCTGCGGCGCAGGCAGTATGCTCGGAGGAGACGGCAGAGCGCATAGTTAAGATATTGCAGCAGTTCGGACTGCCGACGGAGACTGATTACAGTATGGATGAGCTCTATCACATCATGCAGTCCGACAAGAAGCGTCGAGGCAATACCATATCCTTGGTTGTGCCTACGCACATAGGTGCCTGCGAGATAGTGAAGATGCCGCTTGAGAATATGCGCTCATTCTTGGAGATGGGCTTATGAGAGCAGTCATAAGCCCGAGACAGCTCCACGGCAGTGTTAAAGCGCCGGCATCTAAGTCTGTGGCACATCGTATGCTTATATGTGCGGCATTTGCAGACAAGCCAACAGATATTATATGCAGGGAGCTCTCGCGAGATATAGAGGCGACCGCAGACTGCCTGAGGAAGCTTGGAGCAGGCATAAGCTATGATGAGAGCACGGGCATCTTTCATGTCACGCCATATGCATGTGAGGCGATTTCGGCAGATTACGAGAGTACATACGCATATATCGACGTAGGCGAGAGCGGCTCGACGCTGAGGTTCATACTGCCTGTGGTGGCAGCGCTAGGACTTAATACTCACATAGTCATGCACGGCAGATTGTCGGAGCGCCCGCTGTCTCCGCTATGGGAGGAGCTTGAAGCACATGGCGTGAGCCTGATCAGAAATACGGACGGCAGTATAGATGTCTCGGGGAGACTTAGCGGCAGCAGATATACCATAGCAGCCGACGTGTCGTCACAATTTGTAAGCGGTCTGCTCTTTGCCGCGCCGCTCATAAGAGCTAAGGACGGCGACTTCGAGTTAGAGCTTACCGGCAATATCGAATCAATTGATTACATACGCATGACCATTGATGCGATGAGAGGCTTCGGTGTAGAGGTAAGGCAGGATGGCAACATACTTAGAGTAGACCGAGAGGCAAGGTACATCTCGTCGGGAGAGCTCGAGGTTGAGGGCGATTGGTCAAATGGGGCTTTTTGGATATGCGCAGCCGCCATGACAGAGGGTACGCTTAACGTGACTGGCTTAAGTGATACATCTACACAGGGGGACAGAGCTGTGATGCAGCTTAGAGATGCCATACTTGGCGGCAGGAAGCGAGCAGGTCAGGCAGATAAGTGGAAGCAGGAACATGCAGAGCTTGAGACCAAGACGCCAAACAAAGACAACAAGGCTGAAAGCACAAAGCCAGACAAAATAGCCGACGGAGCGGTTAGCAAGGCAGTCAACACAACGGAGACTTCCGATATATACAATAGCTTGCAAACAGCTGAAGCCGGCGAAAACACTGAGCCATGCTTCGTCGATGCAAGAAACGTACCGGATTTAGTGCCTGTGCTCTCGGTGCTCGCTGCAAGTGTCAGAGGTGAGACTGTATTTACACATGCCGAGCGACTGCGTATTAAGGAGAGCGATCGTATCAAGGCAACAGTCAATATGCTTAAGGCACTTGGCGCAGATGCCGAGGAGACGGCGGACGGACTCAAGGTAAGAGGCACAGGCGGACGGCTTAAAGGCGGTATCGTAGACAGCTGTAACGACCACCGTATAACCATGAGTGCTGCAGTAGCCTCGATTATATGTGAGGGCAAGGTGACAGTACTCACGGCGGAGGCCGTGCGCAAGTCCTATCCCGCATTCTGGGAGGATTTCGAGGCAGCAGGCGGCAGTGTGAGTTTTGCGTAAGGAGTGAACCATCATGCTTGCGTGTTCGCAGGCGTCACATATAATAAAAGGTATGCAAGATTCATAGTAGATAGGCTTTGGGCGTGCAGCGAGGCAGTCAGCTGCGACAAACGTTTAGACAACAACAAGGACAAAGACCATGAGCAACACCATAGGCAATATATACAGGTTCACTATCTGGGGGCAGTCACATGCGCCCGCTATAGGCGTAGTTATCGAGGGCGTACCGGCAGGTTCGCACATAGACCTTGAGAGACTTCAGCACTTTTTAGACCGCAGGAGACCGGGACAGGACAAGTATTCGACAGCCCGCAGCGAGAGTGATACAGTGCATATAGAGGCTGGTCTCAATGCTGACTCCTGCACGGTGGGAGCACCAATAAGTGCACTTATCAACAACAGCGACACTCATTCCTCGGACTATGCAGAGCTTGCATACATCCCGAGACCCGCTCATGCGGATTACGCAGCTATGGTCAAATACGGCAAGTCACGCGATTATGCAGGCGGAGGACAGTTCTCAGGGAGACTCACCGCGCCCTTATGCATAGCGGGCGGAATAGCCTTGCAATTATTGGAGCAAGAGGGTATCAGCATAAGCGCAAGACCTGTCATGATAGGCGGCAGGACGGATGAGGCAGGTATGCGCGAGGCTATAGAGGAAGCTAAGGCGGAGGGCGATTCCGTAGGCGGCATTATTGAGTGCATCATAGAGGGCGTACCGGCAGGACTTGGAGAGCCTATGTTTGACGGCATAGAGAACCGCTTGGCACAGACAGTTTTCGGCATACCGGCGGTAAAGGGCTTAGAGTTTGGCAACGGCTTTGCCTGTGCACATTTAAGAGGCAGCGAAAATAATGACGCATTTACATACAAGGACGGTAAGGTCCGGACAGTCACCAATAACCACGGCGGCATCTTAGGCGGTATCAGCTCAGGTATGCCTATAGTATTTAGGGCGGCATTCAAGCCGACTCCGTCCATAGCCAAGGAGCAGGACAGCATAAATATACAGACGGGTGAGAATGTGAAGCTCAGCATCAGGGGCAGGCATGATCCTTGTATAGTACTAAGAGCCGTGCCTGTGGTGGAGGCAGCTGCAGCTGCAGCGATATATGACGAGCTGCTATTAGCAAGGGCATCTGGCATTAAGCAGCCGATGTTGACAAGCTGAGCAGGGCATGCTTCTAAATGTAGATAACTATGCTTGCACATTTGCAGACATCATACAGTATATTGAGGATAACACAATGGGGCTTGAGGAATTAAGACAACAGATAGACGAGGCAGACAAGCGGCTGGTGCAGGATGTCAAGGACAGGATGAATATTTCCGCCGCTATAGCAGAGTACAAGAGGGAGCATGGTATACCGGTCATAGACTCCAAGCGCGAGCGCGAGGTGCTGCACAAGATAGTGGAGATGGCAGACGACCCAATGTTAAGCTCGTATTACCGCGTGCTCTATTCGCTGCTGTTCGAGCTCAGCCGCTCCTATCAGAATAAGCTTATCGGCGAAAATGACGAGGCATTTAAGGAGATACAGGAGGCGATAGATAATACGCCCAAGATGTTCCCCAAGACTGCCAAGGTAGCGTGTCAGGGAGTTGAGGGCGCATATTCTATGATAGCCTGTGAGAAGCTCTTTGCCTCACCGGACATAATGTATCTCGGTAACTTCGAGGGCGTATTCAGTGCAGTGGAGAACGGGCTATGCAGCTACGGCATACTGCCCATAGAGAACAGTACAGCAGGCTCGGTGCGCAAGGTCTACGACCTCATGCTATCGCATAATTTCCATATAGTGCGCGGCACACGTATCAAGGTCAACCATTGTCTCATCGGCAAGCAGGGTACGGAGCTGAAGGATGTGCGCGAGATTTATTCGCATGAACAGGCGCTTAACCAGTGTACAAGCTTTATCAAGGAGCTCGGCTACAATGTCAAGGTGACTGAGGTTGAAAATACTGCTGTAGCGGCGCAGATGGTGGCGCAGTCCGGCAGGAACGATGTAGCGGCTATCTCCTCGTACAGATGCGCCGAGCTCTACGGGCTTAAGACTCTCAAGGCCAACATACAGGACAACGGCAACAACCACACGAGATTTATATGTATATCCAAGAAGCCTGAGATATATCCGGGAGCCAACAAGACCTCCATCATGATGGTGCTCTCACACAGACCCGGTGCGCTCTACAAGATGCTCGCACGTTTCTACGCTTTGGATATAAATGTGGTCAAGCTGGAGAGCCGCCCCATACCGGACAGAGATTTCGAGTTCATGTTTTATTTCGATATAGAGACTTCCGTTTACTCTGAGGAGTTTGTGCAGCTGATGAGAGAGCTGAGCGACGGAACAGAGGAGTTCCACTATCTCGGAAGCTACAGTGAGGTGATGTGATGAGCACAGAGAAATACGGTCTCTTGGGCAGGAAACTTGCTCACAGCTATTCGCCGCAGCTCCATGCTATGCTGGCTGACTACGAGTACAAGCTCTATGAGGTAGAACCGGAGGAGCTTGAGAATTTCCTTGAGACTACAGAGCTTAAGGGCATGAATGTCACCATGCCCTATAAGAAGGATGTGATGCCGTATTGCGTCAAGCTCTCCGACACGGCGCAGCGTATGGGCTGCTGCAACACTCTTGTCAGGGAGGCTGACGGCTGGCACGGCTATAATACTGATTATTATGGCATATGCGCAACGGCGAGATATGCCGGACTGTCATTTGAGGGCAGAAAGGTATTGGTGCTCGGAAGCGGCGGTGCGTCAGGTACGGCTTGTAGGGCTGCCGAGGACATGGGAGCAAGAGAGATAGTCGTCATATCGAGGAGCGGCGCGGATAATTATGACAATATAGACAGACATGCCGACGCAGAGTTTATAGTGAATACGACTCCGGTCGGGATGTTTCCGCACAACGGACAGTCACCGGTGGAGCTCAAGCAATTTCCCAAGCTTACAGGAGTATTGGATCTTGTCTACAATCCGGCAAGAACGGCTCTTTTGCTGCAAGCAGAGAAATTAGCCGTCGCAAATGCAGACGGACTCTATATGCTTGCGGCGCAGGCAAAGAGG